>NZ_JBQSXN010000063.1:0-18055 GCF_052378235.1 Psychrobacter sp. AOP3-A1-26 | reverse complement strand
AGTAAAAAACGTCCAAGTTATAGAAAAAGATAACCAAGTTATAGAAAAAAACACCCAAGTTGAAGTTACAGACTTGGTGCCGAAAATGGTGGGTCATATTATTTTTGCTATTACTTTAGCCCATTTACTCAATGATTTAATTCAAGCAGCTCTACCGGCTATTTATCCATTACTTGAACCGCCCCGGTATTGTCGGAGACTTAATATTCTGAGAGAATACGACAATGAAAAGACAAACCTACACTCCTGAGATTAAAGAACGCGCTGTTCGTATGCTGATCGAAGCAGCAAACGACTATCCCTCCACATGGTCAGCTATTCAAGCCATTGCCCCTAAGATTGGCTGCACGCCTGAAACCCTGCGCTCATGGCACAAGAAGCATATAGATCAAACTATCCCTGCATCGGTACAAGCTCAAAGCCAAGAGCAACGTATTAAAGATCTTGAACGTGAGAACAAAGAACTCAAACAGGCCAATGAGATCATACGTAAGGCAGCGGCTTTTTTCGCCCAGGCGGAGCTCGACCGTCCACCGAAATAATGGTCAAATTTATCGATGATCACAAGCAGAAATACGGGATCGAGCCAATCTGTAGAGTACTACCGATTGCCCCATCAACCTACTACCGTACTAAAGACTTGGAGAGTTGCCCTGAAAAGCGCTCGTTGCGTCAGCAGCATGACGACTATTATATCAGTGAAATCAAACGTATTTGGCAGGACAGTAAATGCCGTTACGGTGTTCGTAAAGTCTGGCAGCAGATGAAGGCGGATGGTATTCATGTGGCTCGTTGTACGGTAGAGCGTTTAATGAAGCAGTATGGTATGCAAGGCATCTGGCGCGGTAAGGGCAAGATCACCACCAACAGCCGTGATGACCAAAAACGCGCTGATGACCTAGTTAATCGTAACTTTAATGCCCATCGTCCTAATCAGCTATGGGTAGCTGACTTCACCTATATAAAAACAACTAGCGGCTGGGTATATACCGCTTTTATTATTGACGTGTTTGCCCGTAGCATTGTCGGTTGGAAAGTATCTAATCGCATGAACACGGATATGGTTATGGCTGCGCTAAATCAGGCGATAGCAGACAGGAACAACCCTAAGGATGTCATTCATCACAGTGATCGAGGGGTTCAGTACTTATCCATTCGCTATACTGACAAAATGTGTGACTCTGGTATCATCGCTTCTGTCGGCACGACTGGTGATTCATACGATAATGCACTGGCTGAAACAGTCAATGGACTCTATAAATCTGAGGTAATTGACTATTTAAAGGAGAACTGGACTGGTATCAATGATATTGAACTGGCAACCCTTGAATGGGTGAATTGGTTTAATAAAATAAGACTGCATAGCACGATTGGTTATGTGTCGCCCTTTGAGTTTGAAAAGCGGTATTATGATAATTTAATCCTGTCAGGCATTGCTGCCTGACTCAAGTAAATCAGCCTCCGATAAAGTCGGGGCGGTTCAGATTTTTTAAAATCATCGTCAGCAAAAGCAACAAAAAGAATAGAGACTGTAGTAGATAAACATTATTCTAGACTACTTTTATTTATCAATAGCATAATGCGACAATGTCTTAAGTATCAAATCATTGTTAACTTCTGAATGGTATATTTTGCGAAGTATGTGTTTTTAAGATTATTTAGGTGTATCGCTTTATATCAAGGTTCGACGATTAGGGTGTAGTGACACTACAGTATATTCTAAACTGAAGCTTGATAATCATTTAAAATCACAACTTTCTATTTATAAATGCATTGACAGTTAGCCTTATTAACGTAATAATAATCTAGATGTTAATGGTTATCAATAACTCTTAATTATTTTCAATTCACGCTAACGATTGATAAGTTTTTATCGCCTTGCTTGGTTAGCAATACTTATTGATTAAACTTTTGCTATTTTTATCTCTATTCTCCGCTACCTTATATTTTCAGATGCCACCTACTTGACGGTTATATAAATTAACCGTTATGTGATTTTTTGGCTTGGATGACCCTTTATGGCTGAAACGCTTACTCGTTATGACACCGATGAAACCCCATTAGCCATCGCTGATAAAGCCATGTTCATTCACCATCTTAATGAAGAGCATCAAGATGAACTTGCGATGTTTATCAATGCCTTTACCCCTGCCTCAGTCGGCGAGTACGGTATAGTATCGATAAAAGAGCTGTATCCTGACGGCCTTTTGTTAGATGTTATGACGATGAATCGGTATCAAAATAACTCTAATGCGTTAAAAGATAGCAGTTCTACAAATAACAGCCTCGCTGAAAACCTTTCTAGTGTTAATCATCAATACTTTATCAACTTTTTTGTGCCTATTAGTAACGCTGAAACACTACATGAACAATATATAGCGTTATTGCAGGCATCCGCTACTAAGCTTGGTAAGCGTACGATCAAACTTCAAGAACAGCACTTTCGCGTGATTGATGGTTATTATGTCAGTCCTAATATGTATCGACTGGTGGTCACAGTACCCGATAATATCCCACTCAATCATCCAGGCTACGCGTATTTATTTGAGTTAAATGCTGATGTTTTATCTACCATAAATGGTGAGTTAGAAAATAACGATAAACCTTTACAGCGCTACTACACCCTGCGAAAAGCATGGCGAGATCCAATCCGCTTGTCTGTTCAAGCTTGGATAGATGTTTATATCCATGGCAACACGCCAGGTGGCAATTGGGCACGCTCTCTCGTCTGCGGCATGCCAATAAAAACGGTGCGCGATTATCCAGAAAAAATAGAACACCTCAGTGAGGGACAATGCTTATTAATTTGCGATGAAACCTCTCTACCTACCGTCGCCAATCTATTAGAAAACTGGCAAAATCCGTTGCCGCCCCTTGTCATTGCTATCACCGAAGATCCAGAAGATATCAGTTATTTACACACTCTCAATCTCTGTCAGCACTTAGGTCATGATGAGCGTTTTCTACAAGACAATCTACTTCATATCATTAAAACGCCAACAACCGATCTTTCTGAACAAATCATGAGCTTATTACATGCAAGATTAATGATATTGCCTCTTAAGATTGGCAAAGTTTGGGGTGCGCTTGAAGCGGCAGACATCAAGTCATTAAGACAACAATTAAAGGTAACTCTTGGTTTATCTCGTCAAGATATGGTCATAAAAGTCTATTGGCGCGCTCAATAACTGCTTCAATTCCATAAATAAAATGAAAATCATTTGCATTAACCAGCTACTTTTCTTTAAAATGCCCCATTTACTTTCGACTGCTCACTATGATGCACATCAATAATTTAAGCCTAATTCGTCAAAAAAAAGTTTTGCTTCACCCGACTTCTTTTATCATCGAACCAAATAAACTGTATGCCCTCATTGGGCATAATGGTTCTGGTAAATCTAGCCTTATAAAAGCCATGGCAGGAGAGATGACACCCACGCAAGGTGGCATTGAAATAGAAAATACAGATTTGCGAAGTTTTTCTGCTAAAAGACTGGCGACGCATCTTGCCTATTTACCGCAAAATCTACCTGATGCGGGTGCTTTTACGGTCTATGAGCTTGTGATGTTGGGCAGATACCCTCATCAAAAATGGCTGCAAAAGCCGACTGCCAACGATCATCAACAAGTAGAAAAAGCCATCGCCCTCACTCAAGTTGACGCCTTTAGAGATCGTCAAGTATCAACGTTGTCAGGTGGTGAGCGAGCGCGCGTCTGGTTGGCGATGTGCCTTGCCCAACAGACAAAGTATCTGCTATTGGATGAGCCATTAGCGGCGCTGGATGTGGTCTATCAAATAGAAGTGTTAAAACTGATTCGTCAATTGGTCGACGAGCAAGGCTTAGGTGTTGTGATTATCCTGCACGACCTAAATTTAGCAGCAAGATTTTGTGATGAATTTATCGCTTTAAAACAAGGCAAGTTGTGCCATATGAGTGATGTCAAACGCACCATGGAAAAGGATGTACTGCGCTCCATATTTGGTGTCGATTTTACCCTACTAACCCATCCTACCACTACTCATAAAGTCGCAGTTATATGAAAGCGCTCACCTTTTCGTTCGGGCTATGTCTGGCATTATGCTCAGGTTTATTGTTAAGTAGTTGCCAGTCGTCTGACGCCACCTCGCAAGCATCACAAGCGCCACAAGCAATGTCGTCTAAAGACAATCAAGAAACACCTAAAGTCATGACGCCTGACTGGGGTATTGCGGCGACACTGACTGCCATGGGATACCCACCAGTTGCTATGGGCGATAAACCTTTTTATAGAGAATGGGTCGGTAAGCCTCTTATACCCGATACGACTCTCGACGTGGGAACACGCTATCAACCCAACCCTGAAATGTTCTCTCAGCTAGACTTGGATTTGGTCATAGACAACGATTTTTATGCGCATCTGCGTCCTATGTACGGCGATTTGCCTATCCACTCTATTGAATTGACCAGTCCCAACCAAATCGCAAAGTGGGAGGACTTTATAGAACCCACGTTAGAATTGGGCCGATCTATCAATAAACCGCAAGCCGCGCAAGATTATTTAGACAACAGTAAGAAGCAAATCATTCAAGCGGGACAGACTTTTCATGCTCGTTATCCTCATATCAAAAAATTGGCTGTCGTGCAATTTGCCGATACCAATAATTTGCGAATGTTTTCGTCTAACAGCTTGTTTCAACCTGCTTTAGAGACGATGGGACTACATCTAGTGGCATTGGCAGATGGCAATCAATGGGGGTTTACGCCCATTATGCTAGGAGATTTAGCGCAGCTTGATGACGATACCTGCCTTGTGGTCGTTGAACCTCTTAGTGACCTTCTCAAACTTGAATTAGAAGACAGTTTAGTGTGGCAGCGCTTGGGTTATTCCTTTGATCAAGCGCATGCATCTAGCAAAAAAGGCCGCTGTATCGCCTTACTGCCTGCGACATGGAACAACAGTGGCGTGGCTTCTATGAATGTCTTGGCCGAGCGCTTAACGAATGTCACTTTTGTAGGCCATACCGATTTATGATGAATAAAAATAATTTTTTGTCAGCTAACCGCATTTATATGATGGTCGTTTTCTTAATGCTGCTAGCAGTAGTCAGCAGTTATGCAGTCGTACATCAGCTATGGCCTCTCGCTTTTTTAGAATTGTTCACCCCCTCATTTGAGCTATCACTTTCGGATATGAGTACCCAGCTACAAATCCTACCGACCATGTTGGTAGCATTGACCGCTGGTGGCCTTTTAGGATTGGTCAGTGTTTTATTACAACAGCTGGTAAAAAACACATTGGCCTCAGACACGACACTAGCAGTCGGTAGCGGTGCAAATATGGCGCTGCTCATTGTCACGTTATTCCTGCCTACTTTAGCGTTGGGGGGAAGTTTTTGGGTCGCTTTTATGGGCGCGCTTGGCAGTATGGCGATTGTTTTTCTTCTAGCTGCGCCTAGCCGCATGAATCCTTTGGTATTGGTGCTTGGCGGACTGGTAACCAATATTTTATTGGGCGCTATTACTGCTTTATTATTGATTTATTATGCTGAAGAAACCTTAAACGTCATGGTGTGGGCGGCGGGCAGTCTCACTCAGAATAACTGGCAAGTATCTGCCGTATTAAGCATCGCTAGTGTGATCGCCTTTATTAGCTTAATACCTTTATTAAAACCATTAGAAATAATGAGCTTAGATGATAGGCAAGCCAAAAGTTTGGGCGTTCCTATCAACCTCATTCGTGGATTGGTAGTGGGATTGGTGGCACTACTGACCGCCCTTGTCGTCAGTCGCGTGGGGCCTATTGGCTTTATTGGTTTAGGGGCTGCCACACTGGTGAATGTGTTTTCGGTACGGCGTATTGGTTACCGTTTGCTATTAGGTTATGTGTTTGGAGCGCTGTTGTTATGGATCACCAGTAATGCCACGACGCTGTTACAACATTATTTAAGCCTAAATATTCCTGCTGATGCAATGACGGCCATACTTGGTGCCCCATTGGTGATATGGTTAATCGTGAGCCAAAGTCGTCAACATACCGATGAGGTTATTCCGACTTTAGTTTCAGAACGCCGTGACACTCATTTAATGGGTTGGAGTATCGCCTTAATACTGTTGCTCATAGGCGTACTTATCTTTACGGCTACTTCAAATGGCTGGCAGCTTAGTACGCTAGGACATTTAATTGTTAATTTTAGATTGCCTCGTACGTTAAGCGCAGCCGCCACTGGCATAATGCTAGCCACTGCTGGCGTGCTGCTACAAACCTTAACACGTAACCCGATGGCTAGCCCTGAAGTACTCGGTATCAGCTCAGGCTCAGCGATAGGCGTGGTATTGGCCTTTGTTTTCCTACCCAGTTTTGGCTATACAGGTATTATATTATCAGGATTATTGGGCGCTTTTATTGTCCTTAGCTTGATCTTATGGCTTGCCCGTCGTATCAATCCAGCTTATTTATTATTAGTTGGTGTGGCCATTGCCGCATTGATGGGCGGTTTATTAAGTCTGGTAAAAATATCTGGCGATCAACGGTTACAAGCGGTGTTAAGTTGGCTATCAGGTTCTACGTACCTTGCCAGTCCAGAAACGGCATGGATTTTAGTAGGATTGGCTTTTATACTTTTTTTATTAAGCTTTATGGTGATCAAACCATTAGAAATATTGAGCCTAGGTAGCGGGATTGCCCGTGAGCTTGGGGTATCTTTGAGATTGTATCAAACCTTGATACTCATTCTTGTAGCTTTACTGAGTACGATATCAACGTTAGCAGTGGGACCACTCAGTTTTGTGGGTCTGATGATACCTCACCTCGCCAGCACATTAGGCGCGGTAAAGCTCAAACGTCAAATTCAACTGTCCGCTATCTTAGGCGCGGGCTTAATGGTCATAGCAGACTGGGTTGGACGCTATCTCATATTTCCCTATGAGATACCTGCTGGCACCATTGCTGCTATCATTGGCGGCGCTTATTTTCTATATTTGATGCGGCGTATTAGAGCGTAACCATATGGTTAATACTTCAATAACGACATGACAACATTATCGCTATTTAGGGCTTTAAAAATTTTTAAAATTAATAACGCGCAACTATTGTAATGAAAATGCTTATCATTATAATAGTGATTTAACTTACATATTGGTAACATTCATGCAATTGTCTCGCCTATATTCTGCTCTATTTTGCCTCAAAGCAACTAACAGAGCGCGTCACCCATTTTCAGTAAAATCACTGTCTATCTTTCACCTCTCTACTTCAGTCGTTTTACTTGCTGCAAGCCAAGCGGCGTGGGCACAAACCGATATAAATAATGACAGTCAATCAGATGTACCAAGTGTGGTACTTGATACGATTGTAGTGACCAGTAGTGCGGATGCGTCAGCGGATGGATTGCCAGATGCTTACGAAGGTGGCCAAGTGGCGACCGGAAGCCGCGTAGGAATTTTAGGCAATCAAGACATCATGGATACGCCATTTTCTACTACATCGTATACCAACGAATACATTGCCAACCAACAAGCACAAAGCGTGGGCGACCTGCTCAAAAAAGACCCAACTGTCCGCGTGGCCAGAGGTTTTGGTAACTTTCAAGAAGCTTACTTTATGCGCGGTTTCATCACCACATCAGATGATACGATGTTTAATGGCCTATATGGTATTTTGCCCCGACAGTATATCGCCACCGAATTATTTGAGCGTGTTGAAGTCCAACGCGGCGCTTCTGCCATGCTAAATGGTGCAGCGCCTAGTGGCGGCAATGCTGGTGGTACGATTAACCTATTACCAAAACGTGCTAGTAATGACCCACTACGCCAATTAACGCTTGGTTATGGTCAAGGTGACCAAGGTAAAATTGCCGTCGACGTGAGTGACCGTTTTGGCACTGAGGATGCATTTGGCGTGCGCTTTAACGCCGCTTATCAAGATGGCGATAGTGCCATCGATGATGAATCTTCAACATTGGGATTGGCAGCGCTTGGGCTAGATTATAAAGGCGAGCAATATCGTCTATCAGCAGATTTAGGCTGGCAAGATAACAAACTCAAAGAGACTCGCCCTAGTGTCAATCTTGGCAGTGTTTCTAGCGTACCAAAAGCGCCAGACGGCTCAAAAAATTGGGCGCAGCCTTGGACGTACTCAGATGAAAAAGATATCTTTGGTACCATTCGAGGTGAATATGATTTTAATGACAATCTCACCGCTTATGGTGCTTACGGCATACGAAGTGGCGAGGAAGAAAACTCACTAGCCACCTTAACCGTAAACAGTGCTGATGGTGCGGGCACGATTTATCGTTTTGATAACTCTAGAGAAGATTTGGTACAAAGTGCCGAGCTTGGTCTACGTGGTAAATTACAAACCGGTGAAGTGGCTCATAACTTAGTGTTGGCCGCAAACCTCTATGATCAAGAAGAAAAAGGCGCATTCGCATATGATTTTGGCAATCAGCTAGCGACCAATTTTTACCGCCCTACCGACTACACGGAAGTCCCTTTTACAAGTACAACTACGTTTGGCGGCAATTTAGACGATCCAAAATTAACCAATGAAAAGCAACTCCAAAGCTTTGCGCTAGCAGACACCATATCGCTGTTCGATGACAAACTGAAAACCACGTTGGGTGTACGTCATCAAAATATAAAAACCACCAGCTATGATGCCAACACGCAGGCAGAAACTGCTCATTACGATAAGAGTGAGTGGACACCAAGTATCGGTATTGCCTATCAACCAAACATGGATTGGTCGTTCTACGGTAACTATATCGAAAGCTTAACGCCAGGAAAAACAGCCCCTCAGACAAATAACAATGCTCCTGTTACCAATGCTGGTCAAGCTTTGGACCCTTATGTAAGCGAACAAACCGAAGTTGGCGTGAAGTATGACAACGGGCTTATTGGCAGTAGTTTGGCAATATATCGCACTGATGCCGCACGTGACTATATCGATGCTTCAAACACCCTTATATCTGCTGGTAAAAACCGTCACCAAGGCGTAGAACTGACCGTATTTGGTAGCCCTAGCGAAAATATGCGCCTAAATGCGGGGGTCAGTTATTTAAGTGCCAAACAAAAAGACACTGGTGATGCTGCGTTAGATGGTAATAAAGTCATTGGTCTTCCTACCTTACAAAGCAATGTCAATCTAGAATATGATGTTGCGGCACTCGAAGGATTAACCTTAACAGGTGAAATCATTCATACGGGCCCACGCTATGCCGATAATGCCAATACCTTAAAGGTTGACGGTTATACCACGTTAGATCTTGGAGCTCGCTATAAAACCGTGCTGGCCGGACAAGATGTTACCTTAAAAGGCATGGTAACCAATGTCACGGGCGAAGATTATTGGCAATCAGTCGGTGGCTATACAAATGCTGGTTATTTAAATGCCGGTGAACCCACGGCTTTAAAAGTTTCAGCGACGTTTGACTTTTAAATTTAAACGCTAAGCTTCGCCAATGAGACTACTATACTGATTAAATTGTCGTTATAGAATCATTACCAGAGTTAAATAAAAGGGATTAGGCACCACCTACTCCCTTTTGTGCTATCTAAAAATACGCAAAATTCATTTTATTATTGAGTCCTTATGTCCTCTCGCGCTACAGCTTCTCTATATCATATGATCTGGTCGCATTATCGTCTGCCTTTTCTCAAAGTTATCTTATTGAATTTAGTCAATGCGGCGGTCAGTGTGGGTATTATTGCTTATATTAACCACGCCTTTATCAGTCAGCCTGTTTTTAATACTTTATCATGGCAGAGCTTAGGCTATTTTTCAGCGTTAGTGGTTCTGCTATTGGTCACGACTTTTTTATCACAATATGCCCTAACCCGCTTGGGTCATAGATTTGTGTATGAGCTCAGAACCAAGCTGGTCAAACAAATCATCGATACCAACATTCCGCAGATTGACAAATTAGGAAACGCCCAACTACTCGCCAGCTTGTCTACCGATATCCAATCGATTACCGTCGCCTTTGTCCGTATGCCAGAGTTGGTTCAAGGGGTAATTTTATCTAGCGGAGTCGCTTTATATTTGGGTTGGTTGTCATTGCCACTATTGCTGATCATCATGGTTTGGATTGTAATGACGATTTGGATAAGCACCATTTTGGTGAAGCACGTTTATAAGCACTTAACAGAATTAAGGGAGATTAATGATCTTCTGTATCAAGATTATCAATCTATTATCGAAGGTCGAAAAGAGCTTGCACTTAATCAGCACCGCGCGCAAAAGCTGTATACCAATGATTTTTTGAGTCACGCCCAGTCCTATAAAGAGCGTGTTATTAAAGCAGATACCTTTCACTTATCAGCAGTGAATTGGTCGAACATTATGATGTTTGCAGCGATTGGCGTCGTCTTTGCGGTCTCAAACTATCTGAATATTCCCATGAGCGTTGCCACCACTTTTTCTTTGACCATTTTATTTATGCAATCGCCCCTACTACAAGCCGTTGGCGCTTATCCCACTTTACAAACGGCGCAAGTCGCGTTAGATAAAATACAGACGTTGGCGCTTGCTGATTATCAGCCAGCGTTTTTAACCAATATAGCAGCAAATGACTGGCAGACCATCTCACTGAACAATGTGAGCTATCGCTATCAAGGTATAAACCACCATACACAAGAAGGTGTACCTGAAAATAAGTCGCTTACTGATGATATTTTAAAAGGAGTCAATTTAACCTTGAAGCGTGGCGAAGTGGTGTTTTTGATAGGCTCTAATGGCAGCGGTAAGTCAACCCTTGCAAAAATAATTACTGGCATCTTTATACCTACGACAGGCGCTGTAAAAGTAGACAAACGAACGATTGATTCGGATAACAATACCAATTATCGGCAGCTGTTTTCTGCCATTTTTAGCGATCAACATCTTTTTAAACAACTGATTGGCAGTCAAGACAATGACCCTGATATGTCCTTAGTAACTGAGTGGCTACATAAATTAAATTTGCAAGATAAAGTGACGGTAACTGACCATCGATTGTCTACCGACAAGCTGTCACAAGGACAACGCAAACGCTTGGCCATGCTGCTCGCTGTCACCGAACAAAAGGACTTTCTGCTGCTCGATGAATGGGCTGCTGACCAAGACCCTGCTTTTCGCCGAGTATTTTATCAAACGCTGATTCCTGAATTAAGAGCCATGGGGAAAACGCTGTTTATTATCAGTCATGACGACGGTTATTTTGAGCATGCCGACCGCTTGTTGATGATGAAAGAAGGAAAGCTGACAGAGTTAAATGCAGAAGAACGCCAACGCGCCAGTGCGGACGCCATTGCTATGTTAGAGTAATTGCTCAGCTAGAATAATTGCTAATAAGTCGTACTATTAAAATGTTTAATATCAAAGCATACTGCAAGCGGGGAAATTTTATAGCAGCATTTTATTTTGAATTTGGCGCTTTTATATAAACTGGCTATGCCAGTTTTTCATAAATAACCATGCTTAAATATACAACTCCTGCTGCTACGATTAAGCTAGCAAACCAGACAACGATAAAATAACCAGTATGAGGTGCAAAAAAAGGGAAAATGAAACCTATCAATAGCAGTAGCAATCCCAGCCATCGTAACCTTTGCTGTTTAGTGATATATCGTTTCTGCTCATCATGATGAGATAGCAGGTTTGACCTTACGGCGACTAAGAGTGGCCGTTTGAGATGAAACTTATTCCTATGTCTTTTACTGGTCATCATTAATGCCATCATACCTAGCAGATTAAATGCCAATAGCAATCCAGATAACAGCGCGTTAGACATACTATACATTTTCCATCTGAAGCTTTGAACGACTAGGCGACTTTATTTTTTGCTGGTGAGATGCTTTCTTAAAACTGACCACATAAGTAATATAAGCAAACAGCAGCGCTAGAATAAAAAACATAACGTCAAAGCTGATAAACAGCACATCGACGCTCAAGATACTGTGAAGCAATCCGCGCTCGGTAGTTAGGCTGTTGAGTAGCGGTGTGAATAAAAGTAATAGAGTAATTAATGATAATAATAGACGCCATGCATGACGACTAGAGAGTAATAACGTCAGCAAGAAACCAAACGCCCAGATGATAAAAAACCCATCTACCTCCCACTTGCCTCGCCCTAATAACTCTAACGACAATAGACGATTGAGCCATAAAAAACCTATCATCGCTAAAGGCAATCCCGCCAGCGTCGCAATATTGAGCTTTTCTACTAACCAAAATCCCCAATCAGGCTTATCTATAGTGAATAATTGGCGGCGACGTTTAACCGTCCAAAGCACTAAGCCTGTTGCAATCATACCGCAGCCCGCTGCGCCACATAAAAAGTACAACCAACGCAACCAATTATCCGCAAAGCGTCCTGCATGCAAACCTATCATGACCGCTTGTGTTTGGACAGCGAGCGGCGGCGGTCGACTGTCTTTGAGTACTTCCCCTGTTTGCCCATCATAAATACGAAATACCCCTAACGTTGATAATTGATGCTCAGCTTTACCGTCGATAATAATCATACTTTGGTCAGTATTGGGATGATTAATACTGACACTGGTCACGGTATAATTAGGGTTGCGTTTTTGCCAATCAGATTGTGTCGTGGCAAGCAATGGAGCAATACTAGCCATAGGGGCAGCCTGTAACTCGGTTGCATCCGCTGCCCGATAAGAGTAAATTTCCTTAAAAAACTGCTCATTATCTACCCCAGATACCATGCCTGCCCACGGCATATATAAGGTTATTAAGGTTATGATGCCGGTAAAGGTAATCATCAAATGGAACGGTATTGGCAGCACAGAAAAAGCATTGTGCGCATCAAGCCACGAGCGTTGCCCCTTACCCCAACGAAAGGTAAAAAAATCCGTAAATATCTTTTTGTGGACAATAACGCCTGTGATAATAGCAATCAACATCATCATAGAAGCTATACCGACGATAATTCTGGCCCATATCACACTCATATAATGCAAATCAAAATGCATACGATAAAAGAAGTGACCGCCTACGGTATCTCTTGGTGTATATGCCATTTGGGTTTGCGTATCAAACTGATATTTTAGCCTTCTGTCATCTGTAGTCACATTAATATGTAGACGTTGAGCAATATTATCGCCATTAATATCTTTAGCAATAAACCAGTTTTTGGCATGGGCTTGGGTTTGCTGTAAGTGAGCGATTGCCATAGCAAAACCATCTGACTTATCTTCTAGATTTGTCACATTTTGGTTGTGCGTAAATGTTGAAGACGTGAATGGCGTTTGCTGAGAGCGTGCCGGAATTTCAGGTTGCATCCATGCTGTCAGCTCATTATTAAAATAACTGACCGTGCCCATCAGAAAAATGGTAAACAGCAACCAACCTAATAACAGGCCAAACCAAGTATGGACGTCAGATAAAATGACTCGATAGCCCTTCACTTTAGTTTTACCCTTTGTCTGAATATTACTCATTGTGGCAGTTTGGGTCTTAGTAGAGTCTGAGGGCATAATAACAGCCTGATGGTAAGAAAAATCTAAATAGCGACATAATCAATCACCCCTAATATCCCTGCAATACCGACGATCAGTGTCCATGCCAGCCATAAACGACGCAAAGAAAATACTAAGACAAGGATGAGCGCACATACGACAACGCTAGCAATTTGACCCCAATAGATGGCAGAAATCTCATCTATAGGTAAGGTCAAAAACGTCAAACTCGTAAGCACCGCGATGCCATAGCTACCAATAATCGCTAAAAAAATACGACTGAGGACTTTAAACTCAGGTAGATAAAAACCATGACTGCTACGGCGCTTACTCATGTGACTGCCTGCGTATGAAAGTGAAAGGTCATGATCGGCATAAAAGTGAAAAGCGAAAGATTAAAAGCGATAGGTTAATCTGCCGACTACATTCAAAGGCTCACCGTAAGTCAATTCACTAAAAGTGCTGCCCGCAAGATACTTTTGATTGAACAAATTATTCACATTAACCTGCGCTTCAAGATTGTCGTTAAAGCTATATCTTGCCATGATATTGGCAAGCGTCACGTCATCTTGACCGTACTTTTCAGATTGTTTCGTCACAGGGTTTTTGACAATACCATAGTATCCATTTGACCAGTCAACGCCGCCGCCAATAGTTAAATTAGGAATGATATGATCAAGATTATAAGTGGCAAACAGATTCAGCGTGGTATCAGCAAAGCCAGTATTGATGGTTTTGCCCTTGTTGTCTTCAGCATTAAAATGCGTATAACCAACACTCGCTTGTAGTTGGTCGCTGATTTGACCAGACACTTGTACTTCTACGCCCTGACTGGTGGCACCTTTTGCTCCGTAGTAGGCTTTTTCCAGATCGGTGCCGGGTATTATTTGACCGCCATCGAGTTGAGCAAGGTTGTCCTGCTCGATTCTGAAAATACTCACTTGGCTTTGTAATGTGCCATTATCTGACTCACTTTTTAGACCGATTTCATAGTTTTTACCTTCGATAGGATCGAGGAATTTACCGTTTATATCACGCTGAGTTTGAGGTTTGAAGATATCACTGTAGCTGGTATAAAGACTGTGATTGTCATTAACCGCATAGGTAATCCCTGCGTATGGTGTCCAGATGTGTTTGGCTTCCGTGTTGACGTTACGGCCATACTGCACACCTGAGCGTTCAAAATCAGACACACGCGCTCCCAAAATCACGGCTAAAGGATCCGATAATTTGAGCTGAGTTGCTGCAAAAATGGCTTTTTCTTTGGTTGTGACATCAGAGCTGCGATTGCGCGCTCCCCATTCTGGTTCAGGATAACTGCCATCCCAGTCAGAAAAATCTGGGAGCGGCAACATACCATCAGGCGGTGACTTATAAGTGAAAGTATCAAGATCACTTTTGCTATAGGAGCCGCCTACGATGAGCTTATGCGTTTTTCCCAACGCATCAAAGTTACCGGTTAACTTGCTTTTAACATTGAACTGGTTGCGTTCGGTATCGGCATGAAATGGGTTTAGGTTAAAAATCAGTCCGGTATCAGGATTCACGACTTGGTCGCCATTGGCATACATATAAAGCAGCTTTGGACTACTGTCACTCTCGTTATAGCTGGCATTGGTGGTCAAGTTCCAATCGGCATTAAAATCATGGTCAATATCTGCAAAGTAATAGGTATTATCAGAATCCCAGTTTGTCCAATCTGCGCTGCCATTTTTACTGGTATCCCAATCCGCTTTTGACCCATCACTTAGATAGTTTGGCAAGCCGCCCCACATGGTTGATTTTGATTTATTGTGTTGACGGCTAGCACCCACACTGACCGTGGTGCTGTCGCCCACGTCCGCATCTACTGTGGCATAAAGCAGACTTTGACCCAATTCTTGACGGTCGATAAAGGTATCACCATCTTGATAGCTAGCCACCACTCGGCCTCGTACCGCGCCACTTTCTACTAAAGATTGACTACGATCAACACTGAGACCATATTGCCCATAACGATCAACATTGGCGGATAGCTCTGTTTTTGGAACGCTACTATCAGCCCGTTTACGTATTAAGTTAACATTGGCAGAAGGGTCGCCTGAGCCGCTCATCAAACCAGTCGCGCCGCGTACGGTTTCAACATGGTCAAACATCGCGGTATTGGCAGAGTATTCGCCCATGGCAGCTTGCTGGACAAAATCGGTATTTAAGCCGTCAATTTGGAAGCTATTGATAGCAAAGCCTCTTGATGAAAGACCATTACGCGCGCCATCAACGCTACTTACTTGGATAGCAGGCGTGCGTTTAAGCACATCTATTAGGGTGGTTGAGTTTTGATCTTTGATTTGCTGATTAGTAACCACACTGACCGCTTGCGGGGTTTCTTTGGCCGACAAGCCCATACCGGTGGCGCTACTGGTGACAGGGATTGTATAGCTGTCAGTATTTTCCGTGACCTGTTTGTTCGTTTCTGCCATGACCACGATAGTTGGTAGCGTGGTACTTGGTTCTGACCTATTGTCGCCACGATTGATTTCAATGCCATTGTCATTGATTGGTTGTTGCTGTGATACTTCAGCATGGATCATAGATGAGCTTACTGCCAACGAAGCAATGGCTGAAAGGTGCATGGTTCGCTTAACGCTCCAACTTAAAGGGTTAGGTTTATGCTGTTTTCTACTTTGTGTAATCATAAACATCAATGGTATCTCAATGAAAGTGAGGAGAATTTAAGGGAAGGCAGTTATTCAAGACAATAGTGCTTACTAATACATGTTAGCTTTGTAGAGCATCATGAGAAATGAGCTATTTATTAATAGTCTTGTTGAATAAATATATGGTTTGTTACGTTAGAGTTTGTACATGATAAAGATAATAATAATGATTATCAATACAGTATTGAAATATTTTTGATACAGTGAAGGTCTACGTCATGAGATAGCACTACTTTTTTGTTAGCAAACACTATAGATAAAAATAGCACAGCAAAAAAAAGGCCACTTTTTAAAAGTGGCCTCAATTAAGCACAGTATCTGTTAAACCTTAACTATTGCCTACCTAAATTTAATCGTATCGTTTATTTCAACAGCTTCTGCATAAAGTGGGTTCGAGAAATTACTAAAAAATCCAATAACGCAATAGCCACAATGATAATAATTGCAGCTGGGAATATAATAGCCACCACAAGCAAGGGAATGGCAAACGGCCACCATATAGAAAAACTTTGACCACGTGCTGGTGGATTTAGTCCAGTGATTTCGTTGGTATTACGAGGACGACGTTGCCACCACATGACATAACCGCTCACACAAATTGCAATCACAGATAAGCAAAACAGCACATTGGCTAACACGCTCCATAATCCTAGCGTTCCCATATGAATAGCCGCACCCGCTGCCATAAATTTGCCGAAAGCATTGTAATCCTCAAAGCGGATATCAGCCAATATCTTCCCCGAATAGCGGTCGATATGCACCGTACGGTCAGCCGTTGGACTTTTCATATCGTAGCTCATAGAATCTTGGCTAATCGTCCACACTCCTGTCTCGCCTTGTGGTAGATTCAGCTGATAACGTCCTGCAAAGCCAATCTCACGCGCAAACCTATCTACCGTATCAATCATAATAGGGATATTGGACGCGATACCGTTCTCACCTTTGGTTGTCCCTGACAGCGGCATTGGCGTCAGTTCTAGCACCCAAGGTACCTCTTTGGTACTGCCCGTATTTAATACACGACCATGAGTTGCTGCAGGCGTTGCTGCTGCTCCATGAATGTGCGGCGCGGCATCGGCATTATCCATATCCATACCTGCATGATGCTGACTGTGGTCAATCGAAAGTGGCATGGGCGCGGCGCCCCATTTACCAGCGGGAAATTGACTCCAAGCCTGTACGATTCGCTCGCCCCAAATACCTGCCCAAGCCATTCCTGAAATGCAGAAAAATAATAATACAATGGATATCCAAGTGCCTAAGGTTGCGTGAATTGTACGAAAAAATGATCGCTTTTTCTTTAGGTTCGCATCATTAGCGAACAACATGGCTTTGACAGACTTACGTTTTTGCCACCACAAGTACCAACCCGTTAAAATCATCAAAATAGTTAATGAGGCGGTGGCTTCCTGAATAAAGTCACCAACCTTCCCTAATAGCAAGTCGCCATGGATGCTATCAAAAGTATTGTACAAGCCCGAATTAGTGGGCGTACTTTTAACAATATCAGCGGTATACGGATTTACCGCAACCATATTGTCATGCCCATCTGATATCACTTGAAACAAGGCCACTATCTCGGTATCACGAGGTGCGATATATTTAATCAGCGTGCTATTTGGTAAGGTTTTGAGGGCGTTTTTTGCTTGGTTGGCAATTGGGGCTTGAACCATAGACTGTGGAGGGGAAACCGTTAGACGGTCATTATCTCGGCCTGTTGTATTGGACATAAGCAGCATGCCAAGTCCTGTACCCGCTAAAATAATCAAAAAAGGGGCAATAAACATGCCTGCATAAAAATGCCATCTCCATACTGTAAAATAGCGTTGATTGTTAGGGGATTGACGTGTGTCTCTACTCATAAATATGACCTTTACCCATCTTTGGCTGCTCAATTAACGTCTATCAACGCATTGACAATAGTAA
>NZ_JBQSXN010000062.1:0-18187 GCF_052378235.1 Psychrobacter sp. AOP3-A1-26 | reverse complement strand
AAATTTTATTGATCATTATATAAGCTGGTATTGGGTATTATATGAGCTAGGCTAACGCAGATTTACGTTAATAAAAGTCAGCTAAGTGTACAGCTTATGTCCCAAATACTTTGGTTTTTATATTTTTATCCCTATTAATGCTCTAACAGAGTTTATGACTTAGTTTATGACTTGGGATATATTAAGCATTGATTTATTGAGCATAAGGTAGGATATTAATGGTAACACCATCGACTTTTAAGCGCTTATTGAATCGCCATCCAGAAAAACCGCAATCACGACAGCTGACAGCTGGTGAGATAGCGCTGGCTCGTTCAGTGTTCGCTGACAGTATTAGACTTGATAACGTTCAGCTAAAGACCGCTTGGTGGGTACTCAAAAATTATGCGGTGAGTCCCAATGGGAATATTTATTTCCATCCAGCAGACTGGATTGTAGATTTTAGCCAAACGTCGCTCAATAAGCAAAGCTGGTTGATACATGAGCTGACCCACGTTTGGCAGTTGCAGCAAGGTCTAAAAGTCGTACGTGGCGCACTCATTGACCGTCGCTACAATTATGTGTTTGAAACAGGCAAGTGCTTCTTTAAATACGGTATCGAACAGCAAGCGCGCATGGTACAAGATTACTTTATCCGCCGTCAGCGTGGGCAGTACTGTCAGGATTTAGAAAGCTGTATTCCGTTTCTAATAGCGCCACCAGTCGTTCCTGCTGGTAGTAGTCATGCTAATGAAACTAATGAAAGCTCGCTCAAGTCTTAACCCGTATGTCATGATTTAATATTTCTGCTTTTAACCAAGGGTGTGTACTCAAATGTTTAAATTTTTATCAGTAAAACCGACTATTGATACTCATCATAACCTTGTAGATAAAGGCCTCATGAGTCCACGCCAAGCGCCAACCTTGCTTGCGGCAGCAATGACAGGTGTCTTATTGTTGAGCGGTTGTCAGCAACAAGCAGAAACACCACCAGTGCCAGATGACAGCCAAACCACTGAGAAAACGGCTGAAGAGGACAGTCAGCCTATGCAAAAAAGCGATTCGGCTGCTGCTCGTATAGAACAGTACCAGCCTATATATGTCGCCCAAGCGCAAGGGTTGCAGCGTCGTTTGCAAGCAGAGTACGAGTCGCTACAAGCAGCTGATGCCTCAGTACCGCAAGAGTCGTTATTGCTAAATGGTACGACGGACGACTTCAGTGATAACAATGACACCTACAATAACGATGACATCGCCGGCAATAATGAAAATAACGACAGTATCAATATTGAAAAGAATGCTGGAATGGCTAGTGGTGCTACTTCGTCGACAGTAGCGCCTACATCTCCAATGGCTAATGTCGACAGTGACACTAACAGTGCCAGTGATATTGCTAATGACGCTGCTAACGAAATAGCGGCTGAAGATGATATTAATACTAGCACGGAAGTCGGTGAGCGTGATTTGACTGTGTTAAAACGCATCAGCCTCGAGCCGCGCAAGCCTACGATACTCACAGAAGCGCAAATTATCGAACGCTACCAGCAAGTGATGGAGGCGCTCTATCAACCTGTGACCACACCGCTTAGTGCCGAAGATACCGATACGTTGATTAATGTCGCCACCTTGGTGCCGCAGTTGTTTGAAGATGCGGAAATTGCTGGACGGGTTAATGCAAAAAGCCCAGCACTGGCGCGTTTGGTGATTCAGCATCAGGTTTGGGAGCAAATAGAAGCTCAGCAAGTGCTAGATATGCAGCAAATGAAACGAACCCAGCAGCAAGAATTTGAGATGTTAATGACAAAATTTAATGAGACCATTGAAGGTTACGATGAACAAATTGCTAAATATGAGCAGACCTTAAAAGCTTTTGAGTAGTGACTCAAACCTATTTGTCGTTAAGCGAATAGTTGTAAATGCAGCCCATAAAAAATCCCGCACTTTGGCGGGATTTTTTTATGGGGTTTTAATTAGTTAATTAATCAATCAAATACTAAAGCTTATTTGCGGTCTTCAACTTTAACGAAGTCACGATGCGTCTCACCTGTATACAACTGACGTGGACGACCGATTTTGAACGGTGCGCTATGCATCTCGATCCAATGGCTGATCCAACCTGAGGTACGGGCTAGTGAGAAAATAACCGTAAACATTGACGTTGGGATACCAATGGCTTTTAGAATAATACCAGAGTAGAAGTCAACGTTTGGATAGAGGTTACGCTCGATGAAGAACGGATCTTCTAAAGCGATTTTTTCTAGTTCCATAGCCAACTTAAGCTTAGGATCGTCGATACCTAAAGCTTCCAATACTTCATCACAAGCCTTTTTCAGCACTTGTGCGCGTGGGTCAAAGTTTTTATAAACACGGTGACCAAAGCCCATTAGCTTCACTTCACGGCTCTTCACTTTTTCCATAAATTCAGGAACATTTTCAACAGAGCCGATCTCGTCTAGCATCTCAAGAACAGCTTCGTTAGCGCCGCCATGTGAAGGACCCCATAAAGCGGCGATACCAGCAGCGATACAAGCGTAAGGGTTAGCGCCAGTAGAGCCGGCTAGACGTACGGTAGATGTCGAAGCGTTTTGCTCATGGTCAGCGTGCAAGGTAAAGATTTTGTCCATCGCATCAGCGATGATTGGGTTTACTTTATAATCGACATCAGCAGGGGTTGCAAACATCATATATAAGAAGTTTTCTGCGTAGCCAAAGTCATTACGTGGATACATGAACGGTTCGCCCTGTGAGTATTTATAACTCATAGCCGCTAATGTAGGCATTTTTGCGATTAGACGAATAGCCGTGATTTCACGATGATCTTCATCGCTGATGTCTAACTTATCGTGATAAAAGGCAGATAAAGCACCAACGACACCGACCATAATCGCCATTGGATGCGCGTCACGGCGGAAGCCTTCAAAGAACTTACGCAGTTGGTCATGAACGGCCGTATGCTTACGGATTTTTTCAAAGAAGTCTGCTTTTTGCTCGCTATTAGGTAGGTCACCATGAATCAGTGCATAAGCCACTTCTAAGTATTCAGCGTTTTTTGCTAACTGGTCGATAGGGTAGCCGCGGTATAATAACTCACCTTTACCACCATCAATAAAGGTAATCTTTGATTCAACAGGAGCCGTTACTTTAAAACCAGGATCATAAGACCAAAACCCTGAGTTTTGTAAAGCAGCAATATCGATAACTGGGCGCCCTAAAGTACCTTTGATGATAGGAAGTTCGTACGCTTCACTATTTACGGTTAGTTTGGCATTATTGTCAGCCATAAATTGCTCTCCATTAGTTTTAACTTGTTAGAATAAATTCACGACAGACGCATACCCTCGCGTTATCGATTCACCAAATAGTTTAAATTTATTTAAGCCACTTGATACGCAGGGTATATTAGCAGCAATTCAATATGATTTGAAAAGACTTTTACCGACAATCCCACCAAGTGACACGGTTTAGCCGTGTGTAACCACTGTAATTTTTGTATCAAAATATGTCTAATCGGTTATTTTGCTTAAAAGTACCTCTTTTAAAACTATAAGTAGAGCTACATTATTCACGTAATTTTTAAAGATTTTTAACAGAGTAATACGGTAAGTGTTATAAATATTTGTGTTAGAAACAGGCAGAGTATGAGCAACAGACAAATAGAGTGGGCCATAAATTTTGGTAAAATCAAACATTTTTAGACAACCATTATTAATGTTCTCTATTTATTTGCTCACTTAGTGTGCCTTTTTTACTACTCAGGGGATAAATTTGTAATTGTCGCTCAGTCATTTTATAATTGATAATACTTAACTGGCACTCGTATTGTACAAATTGAGAAGTAGTTAGGATATGGTATCGTTTAAAGCTGGTTGTTTGAGTGTTTGAGTATTTGAATATGGCTAAATAGCAAACGAGCAAGACTCGATACTGTTTCGATAAACGATTGAATCGATAAGACCCCGAATCTATGGTTTGGGTGTCGTTTTTAGTGGCTTTATTTTTAATTGTTTAAATGTTAAGCGTTTAATACAAGCACTTAAATTTAGCAAAACGTTTGTATCAATACAAAATGACAGGATAGCGTCATTTTTTATTAATATGTCTCGTAAAAATAGGCTGGTTAATCGATGTTATTCATGTTTTTTCTTTGTTGTATAATGGCGAGGCTTCTTTAGATCTGTCATTTCGACCAACGACATGAAACGGTTTATTGATTCCCTATACTGCACTATCCTCTCTTCATATTTGACGCAAACTATACGAAGTCAGCTAGCTCTTCCTTACCTTATTCGTCTTGAGTAGTACTCGGTGTGTTTGGTAGACGATTGCCAAACCATAAGTAACTACCAGACACAACCGCAAAAAAGGATGCCCGCTGTGAAAAGCAACAGACCTATTAATCTGCCTTTGAGCCAAGTGATTAGCGTTAACAGCTCACCGATTGCAATTGCCTCAATTTTGCATCGTATTTCTGGCATTGTTTTATTTTTATTGATTCCTGTCATGCTGTGGTTACTACAGAACTCGTTGGCGTCGCCTGAGAGTTTTGAGACCGTATTTGACAACGTATTCGTGCGCTTTTTGGCATGGATATTCGTTGCCGCGATTGCTTATCACTTTGTGATGGGCGTCAAGCACTTATTTGCTGATATGGGCATGAACGAGGAGCTAAAATCTGGCCGTGCCGCTTCTATGATTAGCTTTGTAATTGCAGCAATCTTAATTGTCGCGTCATTTGTATGGGTGATGTTCTAATGATAAAAAATGATTCAGGAATCAAAAGCGCTACTGGTCTGACCAGTTCAGGCTCACGCGATTGGATTATCCAGCGCCTCAGTGCAGTAGTCTTAGCCGTTTATAGTGTGGTATTACTGGGCTTCTTTTTGACCCACGGTAATGTGACCTTTATTGAGTGGTCATCATTTATGACCAGCTTGCCGATGCGTCTATTCAGTTTGATAGCTGTACTTGCGTTAGCTGGTCATGCTTGGGTTGGGATGTGGACGGTATTTACTGACTATATTACCACTGGCAAAATGGGCTCAAGCGCAGCAGGTTTACGTTTAGTGCTACAGTCATTGATGATTATCGCTATTTTAGTGTTTCTATTTTGGGGCATCATGATTTTTTGGGGTACTGGTTTCGGCGTTGTTGCTGTTTAACCACTGAGTGATAACCTCTACTATCGATAACGGGTGCGCGTAGCAGAATTTTTAGCTGCCTTAGTATGTCAAAGCCATCCGTTAGTCGCCAAAAATAGTCATAGCCAATCATAGCGTTGGGCACACATTGACTTAACCAGTCACTTAAAACTTAGGTGTATCCGTGGTGAAGCGAGTGATGAGTCCCAATATAACGATAGATATGCAAGTTAAGTGGTTAAAGGTTGTTTGCATGGTGCTTTGATAAGCACAAGTGGTACTGAAGCAAAAGTTATTCGGTACGGCAAAAATAATATGCAGAATCACCTTTTTATTTACTTCTAAGCATTAACAGGCATTAGGAAAACCGTAATGGCAACTAGACAAGATAATACCATTAGCAATATCAAGACCCTAAACTACGATGCAGTCATCGTGGGTGGCGGCGGCTCAGGTATGCGTTCTTCACTACACTTGGCTGAAGCGGGCATGAAAGTTGCCGTTTTAACCAAAGTATTCCCAACGCGCTCGCACACCGTTGCCGCTCAGGGCGGTATTGGCGCAAGTTTGGGTAACATGAGCAACGATAACTGGCATTTCCACTTTTATGACACCGTTAAAGGGTCAGATTGGTTGGGCGACCAAGACGCGATTGAATACATGTGCCGTGAAGCGCCAAAAGTCGTTTATGAGCTTGAGCACATGGGCATGCCGTTTGACCGTAACGAAGACGGGACGATTTATCAGCGCCCGTTCGGTGGTCACACGTCAAACTATGGCGAAAAAGCTGTTCAACGTGCGTGTGCTGCTGCCGACCGTACCGGTCATGCGCTGCTACATACGCTCTATCAAAAAAACCTAGAGCAAGGCACTGAGTTCTTTATCGAGTGGATTGCGCTAGATTTGATCAAAGACGAAGCGGGTAACATCAACGGTGTCATCGCCATTGAGCAAGAAACGGGCACAGTCGCGGTATTTCAATCGCCGATTACTGTCCTAGCGACAGGCGGTGCTGGCCGTATCTTTGCCGCGTCGACCAACGCTTATATCAATACTGGTGACGGCATTGGCATGGCGGTCCGTGCAGGTATTCCATTACAAGATATGGAATTCTGGCAGTTCCATCCAACCGGCGTTCATGGGGCAGGCGTACTATTGACCGAAGGGTGCCGTGGTGAAGGCGCTATCTTACGTAACAAAGATGGCGAAGCGTTCATGGAGCGTTATGCGCCAACCGTGAAAGACTTGGCACCACGTGATTTGGTTTCTCGCTCTATGGACCAAGAAATCAAAGAAGGCCGTGGTTGTGGTCCCAATGCTGACCATATCGTTATGGATATGACCCATTTGGGCGTTGAAACCATCATGAAGCGTTTGCCATCAGTCTTTGAGATTGGTAAAAACTTCGCCAACGTCGATATCACCAAAGAGCCTATCCCAGTCATTCCGACCATCCATTATATGATGGGCGGTATTCCGACCACGATTCATGGTCAAGTAATCACGCCTGATCTAGAATCGGGTACAGATGAAGACGGATTATATACCAAAGGTAACGTGGTCAAAGGTCTATATGCCATCGGCGAATGTGCTTGTGTGAGTGTCCACGGTGCCAACCGTCTAGGTACCAACTCATTACTGGATTTGGTCGTATTTGGTCGTGCTGCTGGTAAGCATATCGTTGATGAATTCCATCATGCGGATCATGACTACAAGCCATTAGATCCACACGTGCTTGATTTTACCGTGAAGCGTTTAGACAAACTGCAACAGTCGACCGACGGCTACAATGCGCAGGATGTGGCTGACGAGATTCGTGCCACTATGCAAAAGCATGCCAGCGTATTCCGTACCCAAGCGATCATGGATGAAGGGGTTGAGCAGATTTTAGCACTGGGTGAAAAAATCGACAAAATCCATTTGGCGGACAAGTCACAAGTCTTTAACACTGCTCGTATCGAAGCGTTTGAAGTAGCCAATCTGTACGAAGTAGCAAAAGCCACCATGGTATCAGCAGCCCATCGTCACGAAAGTCGCGGCGCGCATAGCGTGGCAGACTACGATCGCCCAGAGGATGACGATTATGCACCAAACGGCCGTAATGACCACGATTGGATGAAGCATACCTTATGGTATTCTGAAGGCAACCGCATCGTTTATAAGCCAGTTCGTAAAGTGCCGTTGACAGTTGATTATATCGAGCCAAAAGTTCGTGTCTATTAATTTTAGACCGCGCACTTGATTTATAGCTGATATATAACAACAGCGTTAACGTTTTATCCCTTATTCATTTATTAAAAGGTTGACCGCCAGCTACAAGCTACTATCAGCGCTATGATGAAAAACATGAATAGCGCTGATGTTTGCAAGATTAAGTTGCAACGCTTGTATGCCAGCCATCACCTATGTGTGGAGTTTAGCATTATGAGCCGAGGTACTCGCACCATCGAAATCTATCGCTACGATCCTGATCAGGACGCAGCGCCGCGCATGCAAACCTATACGATTGAGCTACAAGAGTCAGATCGTATGTTGCTTGACGTATTATTACGCCTAAAAAAGGAAGATGAAACGCTCACCTTCCGTCGCTCGTGCCGTGAAGGTATTTGTGGCTCTGACGGCATGAACATCAATGGTAAAAACGGTCTTGCTTGTCTAATCAACATGAATACGTTGCCAGAAAAAGTCACCGTACGCCCATTGCCAGGTTTGCCAGTGGTTCGTGACTTGGTCGTCGATATGAACCAATTCTACGAGCAATACGAAAAAGTACATCCGTACTTAATCAATGACCAGCCAGCACCGCCAACAGAGCGTTTGCAGTCACCTGAGCAACGCGAAAAAATGGACGGTCTGTATGAATGCATCTTATGCGCTTGTTGTTCAACCAGCTGCCCATCGTTCTGGTGGAACCCTGATAAGTTCTTGGGGCCTGCTGCTTTATTGAATGCCAACCGTTTTGTCATGGATAGCCGTGATACTGATACTCAGGCGCGTTTAGCACGTCTAGACGATCCGTTTAGCTTATTCCGCTGTCGCGGTATCATGAACTGTGTATCGGTTTGTCCAAAAGGTCTAAACCCTACTAAAGCTATTGGCAACTTACGCAATATGCTCATTGACCAAGCGGGTTAATCGTTATACCAAACCCAAAAAGTACGATTAGCTGTGTCAAACTTGTTTAGTCTACAATGCGTAGCACTTGCACTCGTTTTCCTTGCTACTCTAATTTTTGTTAATGGTATGACATGGATTTTGTAGAATCTATCTTCTGCAAAACCCGCACAAAAAAACCACCTAAATTTTTAGGTGGTTTTTTTATGCGCAATTTTCTAGATTTTTTAGAAAAATTTGTTCGTCTTATACAAGCTTTAAGGAATGCAAAGATCAAAGGTAAGGCTGTGCTAACAATACGTTGGTCGTGTGTAAGAAAACATGATATATGTGCAGGCAACCTATATAATTATTATGAAAAAACAGGTATTCACTGAGAGATATTGATGAAATTAAATGTTACAATGATGTCTGCTTTGAATGATGAGTTTTAATAACCAAGCATTTCGCTGAATAAATAGCCGTTATCGACTTTCTGCTTTATCAGTGACCGCGTACTAATTAACCTCGTAAACGATAACGATGTACCTAAATTAATATAGCCAATAGCATGTTATTACCATTACATCGCTTTTGTTTTGAGCTGACTATAGTGGTTATTCATTACCTAAATACCTAGTATTGAACAAACAAACTATGGCATAAAAGACAGGCGTGCTACCCTATACAGCAATGTATTTCAGGCTAAAAAAAGCAGTAACCCTCAGAAATAGCCAGGCACCTCAGCAACGATAGCCAATTTATAGGCCAGCTGATAGCACACCAAGTATCCACTATAAATAAATTTGTTATGGCTATAGGCAGTATATATAAATTAATGTTGTGAAACGAGCCAGATAAGAAAACTCATCGTTCACAAATAATTATATTTTTCATCAAGTGTTGTAAAAATACTGATGGCCTCTATGTAGCATATAGACTCTCGTAAATGATTACAGCCCTATAGTTAGAGCAATATAAAAGCGATACAGGCGTGGCTGGAATACTTTCGTTTAAAACACTGGAGTACTTTCGTTTAAAACATAAGTTTTGTAGCCTCTGTTGGCGTAGGCACAGCAAGCAAGAAAAATTTGTACTAACCACGCAACGTGCCAGCCACGTAACCATGTAACAGAGTTTCGTGTATCATTTTATTCAGTATCGACTATATCTAAACTGTGAATACTACTGAAAAGTAGAATTTTATCAGATGACACCTAATACGATATATCAAGTTTTTGCACGATTGTTTTGCATGTTTAACCAGTGACAGATGACACAATAATAAGCACGATTCCATTCATTTATCTATCAAATAGACGATTATTATGAATAGTATAACTAAAGAAACAGCAAGCCACGGCCACACAGAACTGGCCGCTGATAATGCCCATTATGTAGAAGCTCTTTACGAGCAATATTTAGACGACCCTAATAGTGTTGATAGCGATTGGCAAACGTACTTTGAACAGTACAAATCGCCAAACGATGCTCATCATAATGCTATTAAGGATCAGTTTTTATTGCTTGCCCGTAATCAGACAGCCAATAAAGGGGGAGCGGCGTCTAATAGCGAAGCAACCAGCTTAGCTAATTGCGCTGACCCTAAGCAAATGGGTGTGCAACAATTGATTTCGGCATACCGTCGCCGTGGTCACCGTAAGGCGAAGCTTGATCCATTAGATTTGCACCCACGTGCAAAAGTAGAGGATTTGACCCTCGCTTATCACAACCTTTCAGAAGCCGACCTCGATACGGTATTTCCTACCAATGATTTGGATATCGGTAAGGAAGAAGCGCCTCTACGTGAAATTATTGAAATCATGGAGCGTGTTTACTGCCGCAACATTGGTGTTGAGTACATGCATGTCACCACCAGTGTAGAAAAGCGCTGGATGGAAAAATACCTAGAAACCAATCTAGGCTATATCAAGTTTGACAAAGAAAAACGTCTGTCTATTCTTGAGCGTCTAACCGCTGCTGAAGGCCTAGAAAAATATCTAGCCCGCAAATATACAGGTGTTAAGCGTTTCGGCCTAGAAGGTGGTGAAAGCTTTATCCCTGCTATTAATGAAATCATCCAACGTGCTGGTGGTTATGGCACTAAAGAGATGGTCATTGGTATGGCTCACCGTGGACGTCTAAACTTATTGGTCAATATTTTGGGTAAAAACCCAGCAGACTTATTTGATGAGTTTGATGGCAAAATCCAGCCAGAAAAAGGCTCAGGCGATGTCAAATATCACAATGGTTTTTCATCTAACGTCATGACGCCAGGTGGCGAGACGCATTTAGCTTTGGCATTTAACCCATCACATCTTGAGATTGTAGCCCCAGTATTGCAAGGCTCAGTACGTGCACGTCAAGTGCGCCGTAATGACCAGCCATTACAGGACAATAAAGACGGTAATTCAGTATTGCCTATCGTGATTCATGGCGATGCCGCTTTTGCTGGTCAGGGTGTGGTTCAAGAAACTTTCCAAATGTCACAAACCCGTGCTTATACTACAGGCGGCACAGTACACATTGTCATCAATAACCAAGTTGGTTTTACCACCAGCCGTCAAGAAGATGCACGTTCAACTGAGTACTGTACCGATGTAGCAAAAATGGTTCACGCGCCTATTTTACATGTTAATGGTGATGATCCTGAGTCAGTGGTATTTGCCGCTCAATTGGCGTTAGATTACCGTCATGAGTTTGACAAAGACATTATCATCGACTTGTTCTGTTATCGCCGTAATGGTCATAACGAAGCCGATGAGCCGTCAGCTACTCAACCGTTGATGTATGCGGTGATTAAAAAGCTGCCGACCACGCGTGGTATCTATGCAAAAACATTGATTGAAGAAGGCCTACTAAGTGCCGATGATGAAAAGCGTTACGAAGATGAGTATCGTGAATCATTAGATCGTGGTGACTATGTTGCTAATTCACTAGTCAGCGAGCCTAACGAAGAATTGTTTGTCGATTGGAAACCTTATCTAGGTCATGACTTGGTGGACGAGTGGGATACCAGTGTCGATATCGAAAAGTTAAAAGGTTATGGCCGCCGTATGGCTGAGATGCCCGAAGGCTATAAGCTACAACGTCAAGTACAAAAAGTTGTCGACCAACGCTTGGCCATGCAAACAGGCGAAGAGCCACTTAACTGGGGCGCTGCTGAAACATTGGCATACGCGTCACTGGTTGATAATGATGAAGTGATGGTACGTATTACTGGCGAAGATGTCGGCCGTGGCACGTTCTCACATCGTCATAGTGAGCTATATAACGTCGAAGACGGTAGCATGTATGTGCCCCTTGCTCATATGAGTGAGACACAGGCTCGCTTTGCTACTTATAACTCTTTATTGTCAGAAGAAGCCGTGCTGGCATTTGAATACGGCTATGCCACCACCGTGCCAAACGCATTGGTAGTATGGGAAGCGCAGTTCGGTGATTTCGTCAATGGTGCACAGGTTGTCATTGATCAGTTTATATCCAGTGGCGAAACCAAATGGCAGCGTGTTTGTGGTTTGACCATGCTATTGCCGCATGGCTTTGAAGGTCAAGGTCCTGAGCATTCATCTGCTCGTCTAGAGCGCTTCTTGCAATTATGTGCTGAAGACAACATGCAAGTGATTACCCCAACGACGCCTGCGCAGATTTATCATGCTCTACGTCGCCAAGCGGTACGCCCAATTCGCAAGCCGATGATTGTCATGTCGCCAAAGAGCTTGCTACGTCATAAGCTGGCCACGTCAAACCTAGAAGAGCTTGCCAATGGTAAGTTTGAAACGGTACTGCCAGAGATAGATCAGCAAAATGCGGACAACGTGACTCGTATGGTGGTATGTGGTGGTAAAGTTTATTATGACTTGCTTGAGCATCGCCGTGCATTGGGTCTAGACCATGTGGCTATCGTCCGTATCGAGCAGCTTTATCCATTACCAGAAAAGCGTTTGGTTGCTGAGATTGAAAAATATAGTAATCTAGAAGAGATTGTGTGGACGCAAGAAGAGCCATTGAACCAAGGCGCTTGGTACTACTTGGCACCGAATATATACCGTATTGTCGTACCGCACCCAACCAAGGCAAAAGTTATGGATCCGGTAGCGCGTCCTGCTAGTGCAGCTCCTGCGACAGGCTCACCAAAACTACACGCTCAGCAACAGCAAGCTTTGATCGCTGGTGGTCTTGGTATCAGTGTCGATGAATTGTCTAAATAATAGATGGGTTCATCACAAGATTATAGAAAGTAAATGAATCAGGCGATGGCAGTCAGTGCTTTTTAATTGAAACAATACTGACTGCCTATCACGACTTAATAATAAATATGAATATCCAAATCTAAGGAGTATATCGATGGCTGATATCAAAGCCCCCGTTTTTCCAGAATCGGTTGCCGATGGCACAATCGTTGAATGGCATGTCACTGAAGGTCAACAAGTTAATCGTGATGACCTATTGGCTGAAATCGAAACTGATAAAGTTGTATTAGAAGTTGTGGCGCCTGATAATGGCGTTGTGACCAAAATCGTTAAGCAAGTAGACGATACCGTACTGTCTGACGAGCTCATCGCTCAGTTTGAAGCCGGTGCAACTGGAAGTTCTGATGGCGGTTCTAGCTCAGATGCTGCGCCTGCCGTAGATCCAGATCAACCAGCCGCGCCAGTACAAGCAAAACAAGCCGCAGATGGTGGTGAGCCAGTACAAGCAACAGATAAGAAAGACGAAGCGGATCATAAAGATCAAAGCCCAGCCGTACGTAAAGCCGCAAAAGAGTCAGGTGTAGACCCTAAAGACGTCGAAGGTAGTGGTCGCGGCGGCCGTGTCACCAAAACCGATATGGCAAGTCCAACTCTGAAAGCCGACAGCAGCATTAAGTCTGATAGCGGCCGTCCAGTGGCTGAATCAATGGGTGAGCGTACTGAAAAACGCGTCCCAATGACTCGCTTGCGTAAGCGTGTGGCTGAGCGTCTATTGTCAGCGTCACAAGATACTGCCATGCTAACGACGTTTAACGAAGTGAACATGAAACCGTTGATGGACATGCGCGCTAAGTATAAAGAGCAGTTCGAAAAACGTCATGGTGTGCGTTTAGGCTTTATGTCATTGTTTGTGAAAGCAGCGACCGAAGCCCTTAAACGTTTCCCAGCAGTCAACGCCTCACTAGATGGCGATGACATTGTTTATCATGGTTTTTATGATATCGGTGTTGCGGTATCGTCAGATCGTGGTTTGGTCGTGCCAGTATTGCGTGATACCGACCAAATGAGCATGGCGGGTGTCGAGAGCCGTATTCGTGAGCTTGGTGGTTTGGCGCAAAAAGGCAAACTTGGTTTAGATGACATGACTGGCGGTACGTTCACTATCTCTAACGGTGGTGTATTTGGCTCACTGATGTCAACGCCTATCTTGAACCCACCACAAACGGCTATCTTAGGTATGCACGCCATCAATGACCGTCCAATGGCAGTCGATGGTAAAGTTGAAATCCTACCAATGATGTATCTTGCACTGTCTTATGACCACCGTATGATTGATGGTAAAGAAGCAGTACAGTTCCTAGTAACGATCAAAGAGTTGGTTGAAGACCCAGCCATGTTACTACTAGATCTATAAGTATTTAAGCTTGTATTGGCAATCGCTGATACAAGCTTTTTTCACCTTATGATAAAAGCTCTCCCAGTTATTCTGCAATTCTCACGGTTATACATCAGCGCTCTACAGCATGTGATACTGAAGTAGTGTATTAACTATACGGTTAACTTGTGGCTGATTACTTTTGTTATTAATAAATTGCCTAATAGCTTAAACGATAACGAATACCAAACCTAAAAAACATGATTAGTTGTGTGAAACTCGTTTAGTCTACTAAAAGTAGTACTTGTACTGGTTTTCCTTGCTACTCACATTTTTAGGAATAGTATAAAATTAGAAATAGGAATGGACTATGAAAGACAGTTATGATTTAGTCGTCATCGGCGGCGGTCCTGGTGGCTACGAAGCTGCTATCCGCGCAGGACAACTAGGTATGAGCGTTGCTTGTATCGAAAAACGTGTTTATAAAGGCGAGCCTGCACTTGGCGGTACTTGCTTAAACGTCGGTTGTATCCCATCAAAGGCGCTGCTTGATAGCTCGCATCGTTATGAGGCGACTAAGCACGACCTTGCTGAGCATGGAATTAGCACGAGCGATGTGAGCATTGATGTCGAAAAAATGATAGAACGCAAAGAAGGCATCGTTAAGCAATTGACGGGCGGTGTTGCGGCATTATTGAAAGGCAATGGCGTTGACTGGCTACAAGGCTGGGGCACGTTAGAAGATGGCAAGGGCGCAGATAAAAAAGTTAAATTTACCGCTCTAGCAGACGAAGCAGAGACAACGATCACTGCTAAAAACGTCATCCTTGCGGCAGGCTCAGTGCCTATCGATATTCCCGTTGCTAAGACTGACGGCGACCGTATCGTTGATTCTACTGGCGCGCTTGATTTCACCGAAGTACCTAAGCGTTTAGGCGTGATTGGCGCAGGCGTCATCGGTCTTGAGCTGGGTTCAGTATGGCGTCGCCTAGGTGCCGAAGTGGTGGTTTATGAAGCACTACCAAGTTTCTTAGCAGCTGCTGATAAAGACATCTCAAAAGAAGCGGGCAAAATGCTGAAGAAGCAAGGCCTCGATATCCGTGTCGATACCAAAGTCACCAACGCTGAAGTGAAAGGCGATCAAGTGGTCGTTACTAGTGAAGCCAAAGGTGAGGCGTCAGACGAGAGCTTTGATAAATTAATCGTTTGTGTTGGTCGCCGTGCCTATTCTGAAAAGCTACTTGGCGACGATAGCGGCATTCAATTGACCGAACGTGGTTTGATTGATGTCAACGATCAGTGTAAAACCAATCTTGATGGCGTTTATGCTATCGGTGATTTGGTTCGTGGCCCAATGCTTGCGCATAAAGCCATGGAAGAGGGCATGATGGCCGTTGAACGTATTCACGGCGAAAAAGCTCAGGTCAACTATGACACTATTATCAACGTCATTTATACCCATCCAGAAATCGCATGGGTTGGTTTGACTGAACAAGAAGCTGAAGCAGCTGGCTATGAAGTCAAAACAGGCTCGTTTAACCTAGCAGCGAATGGCCGTGCCCTTGCCCAAAGTGAAGCGCAAGGTTCTATTAAAGTCGTCGCTGATGCCAAAACAGATCGCCTATTAGGTATGCATGCGATTTCTGCTGGTGCTGGTGATATCGTCCATCAAGGCATGATTGCGATGGAATTTGTTTCTAGTATCGAAGATTTACAGCTGATGACATTTGCGCACCCAACCATTTCAGAAGCAGTGCACGAAGCTGCTCTATCTGCAGATGGTCGTGCTATTCACGCCATTCAGCGTAAAAAACGTAAGAAGTAAGTAATTAGTTTGATAAGTAGCAACTTATAACCTGATTGTGGTGTGGCTATGTTAATCATCACTACAGTCATGAGTGCGCTAGACGGATGTCTACTAGATATATATGCGCACTCGTTTTCACTTTTTATTAATTGTAAAAAATAAAGGATACAATCAATGAATTTACATGAGTATCAAGCAAAAGAGCTATTAAAAAGCTACGGTTTGCCGATTCAAGAAGGCATCATTGCCCATAGTGGCGACGAAGCTGCCGCTGCTTTTGATAAAACCCCAACAGATATTGCAGTTATTAAAGCGCAAGTACATGCTGGTGGTCGCGGTAAAGCGGGCGGTGTAAAGCTGGTTAAGACTCGTGAAGAAGCCAAGCAAGTCGCTGAAGAGCTTATCGGCACCAATTTGGTTACTTTCCAAACCGACGCTGACGGCCAACCAGTCAACTTCGTATTGGTTGCAGAAGATATGTACCCAGTACAAACTGAGCTATATCTTGGCGCAGTTGTTGACCGTTCTAGCCAACGCGTGACGTTTATGGCATCAACCGAAGGCGGTGTTGATATCGAAGAAGTGGCCAATGAAACGCCAGAAAAAATCTTCAGTGTTAACGTTGATCCGTTAGTGGGCCTTATGCCTTACCAAGCGCGCGAAGTTGCGTTCAAATTGGGTATGGAAGGCAAACAAATCAATCAGTTCGTTAAAATCATGACTGGCGCTTATCAAGCCTTTATAGACAACGATATCGAAATGATTGAGATCAACCCACTAGCCGTACGCGAAAATGGCGAAATCGTCTGTGTTGATGGCAAAATCGGTATCGACTCAAACGCACTATATCGTCTGCCTAAAATCGCAGCACTACAAGATAAAACGCAAGAAAATGAGCGTGAGCTAAAAGCGGCTGAGTTTGACCTAAACTATGTAGCCCTAGAGGGTAACATCGGTTGTATGGTTAACGGTGCTGGTCTTGCGATGGCGACGATGGACATCATCAAACTGTACGGCGGCAAGCCTGCTAACTTCTTGGACGTTGGCGGCGGTGCTACTAAAGATCGCGTTGTTGAAGCATTCAAGATTATCCTTGAAGACAGCAGCGTTGAAGGTGTGCTAATCAACATCTTCGGTGGTATCGTACGTTGTGACATGATTGCAGAAGCCATCATCGCTGCGATCAAAGAAGTTGACGTAAAAGTACCGGTCGTTGTCCGCTTAGAAGGTAACAACGCTGAAAAAGGCGCGAAAATCTTAGAAGAGTCTGGTCTGAAACTAATCTCAGCTCAAGGCCTATCAGACGCTGCTCAAAAAATTGTCGACGCTGTAAAAGCCTAATATATTTGAAGTATAGAACTTTAGATATAGCTGCTTAAACATAGTAGTCAAAGCGTAATAGCAGCTTGTTGGTAAAGAATGACTCATTAATATTTAATGGTCAATCCATCATCAAGTCGCTATTACAAGACAACCGAATAAAGGAATAAATAATGAGTGTATTAATCGATAAAGACACCAAAGTATTGGTACAAGGTTTCACTGGTAAAAATGGTACGTTCCACTCTGAACAAGCAATCGAATACGGTACAAAAGTCGTCGGCGGCGTAACCCCAGGTAAAGGCGGTCAAACGCATTTAGACCTACCAGTATTTAACACCATGGCGGAGGCGATGGAAGCCACTCAAGCTGACGCTTCTGTTATCTACGTACCAGCGCCATTTGTACTAGATTCTATCGTTGAAGCTATTGATGCTGGCGTCAAGCTGATCGTAGTAATCACTGAAGGCGTACCGACTCTCGATATGCTAAAAGCCAAACGCTATCTCGAAGAAGCAGGCGATGTGCGTCTGGTTGGTCCTAACTGCCCAGGTGTTATCACTCCAGGTCAGTGCAAAATCGGCATCATGCCAGGTCATATCCATCAACCAGGTAAAGTGGGCATCATCTCACGCTCTGGTACATTGACTTATGAAGCGGTCGCTCAGACCACTAAGCTTGGTTTTGGTCAGTCAACTTGTATCGGTATCGGTGGTGATCCTATCCCTGGTATGAACCAGATTGACGCGTTGAAATTGTTCGAAGCAGATCCACAAACCGAAGCAATCATCCTGATCGGTGAGATCGGTGGTACGGCTGAAGAAGAAGCTGCTGCTTATATCAAAGACCATGTGACTAAGCCAGTGGTTGGTTATATCGCAGGTGTTACTGCTCCAGAAGGCAAGCGTATGGGTCATGCTGGCGCTATCATCTCAGGCGGTCAAGGTACTGCTGAAGAGAAATTCAAAGCCTTTGAAGATGCTGGTATTGCGTATACACGTGACCCATCTAAGCTTGGCGACAAGCTAAAAGAAGTTACTGGTTGGTAATACATACAGAGTATGTTAAGTAACTACTAAAACTGCATTGAAAAAAATCAAAGACACCCCTACAATGGGGTGTTTTTTTTATATAATAATGGTGTCTTTTCTAAGTTAAATATAGTAGACCTCTTGCAAAAGTACCAGTTCATTGACTTTTACTAATGGAGTCACAAAGGCTAGCGATGACTTATTCAAGAGGTCTAGTCAGTTCTTGAAAAATAACATACAGTCTTTTTAAG
>NZ_JBQSXN010000061.1:0-18197 GCF_052378235.1 Psychrobacter sp. AOP3-A1-26 | reverse complement strand
TCAGTTTACAGGTTCAAACCCTGATATTAATAGTATCACCTAAGAAAAGCAAATTGCATACTTTAGCTCTCTACACTATATAAATAATATCATATAGAGCTTTTCCGACTTGTCAGAGTAAAATATATTCATGGTATATGAATATATTAATGATATTTTAAACACCATAATATTGAGGGGTTTATTACCTAATAAGTTATAGTTTAACTTAATATTTAGTGTACTGAACCGCCCCGGTATTGTCGGAGGCTCAACTCTCTGAGAGAATACGACAATGAAAACACGGAACTACACTCCTGAGATTAAAGAACGCACCGTTCGCATGTTGGTTGAAGCGGCAGGCAACTATCCCTCCACCTGGTCAGCGATTCAAGCCATTGCCCCTAAGATTGGCTGCACACCTAAAACTCTACGCTCGTGGCATAAAAAGCACATCGATCAAACCATTCCTGCAAATGTGTAAGCTCAAAATCAAGATCAGCGTATTAAGGATCTCGAGCGCGAAAATAGAGAGCTTAAGCAAGCTAATGAGATCATCAGGAAGGCTGCCGCTTTTTTCGCCCAGGCGGAGCTCGACCGCCCACCGAAATAATTGTCGATTTTATTGATATTAACAAGCAAGAATATGGGATCGAGCCAATCTGTAAAGTACTACCGATTGCCCTGTCAACCTATCACCGTGCTAAAGACCTAAAAGAGTGCCCTGACAAGTGCTCATTACGCAGTTAGCATGACGAATTCTACATTAGCGAAATCAAACGCATCTGGCAAGACAGTAAATGCCGTTACTGCGCACGTAAGGTCTAGCAGCAAATGAAGGCAGATGGCGTATGCGTTGCTCGCTGCACCGTAGAGTAATTAATGAAGCAATATTAGCTGCAAGGGGTTTGGCGTGGCAAAGGTAAGGTCACGACTAATAGCCGTGATGACCAGAAGCGCGCTGATGATTTGGTTAATCGTAACTTTAGCGCCCAGCGTCCTAACCAGCTCTGGGTTGCAGATTTTACTTATATCAAGACGACTAGCGGCTGGGTCTATACCGCTTTTATCATTGATGTGTTTGCCCGCGCTATCGTTGGTTGGAAAGTCTCTAATCGCATGAATACCGATATGGTGATGGCAGCGTTAAATCAGGCGATAATAGATAGAAATAATCCTAAAGTTGTGATTCATCGTAGCGATATAGTCGGGGCAGTTCATATTGGATGTTGATTGGTATAAGGATGAGCGCTTCGCTAGTAATCTAGCACGCGTTGAAACCGTCAGCTATTATTTGAATGGTTGTCAGCAAAGTTTGTCCAGCAATCACGCGCCATTTGGCTAGAGGTGCTCTCTCAAGCAGGCGTGCCTTGCGTGCGGTGCTATCCATAATGTCGCTGAAGTGCTCACTATGCCACCAGCGCAAGCTCGCACGATGGTTATTGATTTTAGCGAGCAGGACAGTCCAGTACGAGCTTTAGGAAGTCCGATTAATTTGTCTGATTAAAGATGGCTGGCAAGATTGACCGCTGTGCCCATTTTCTCTAAATGGTACGAGATAACTAGCTGAATTTGCGTGCTTTAATTCTATTATTGATTGTCATTTGCAACTGCATCAGAACCATGCTAGCTTTGATATTATCAATTACGGACAATCACAGATACTAGGAGCATACAATGAGTCAGCGTCAGAATTTTATCAATAATAGTTACGTCAAATCTCACAGCTCAACGACTTTCGATTTAGTCGATCCGTCGACTGGAGAAAGTATTGGTCAGTCGCCAATCTCTAACAAACAGGATGTAGAAGAAGCATACGTAGCGGCCGAAGCTGCCACGGCAACATGGGGACGCACTACTCCCTCGGCTCGACAAGCAGCGATGTTGAAAATCGCTGATGCCTTGGAGGCGCGCCGTGATGATCTAGTAGATGCTCAGGTTCGTAACACTGGCCAGCCTAAGTACTTGGTTGCTTCGGAGGAGGTGGATGTCGGTGTCGACCAGCTCAGATTCTTTGCAGGGGCAGCACGCATGCTGGACGGGGTTCCATCTGGCGAGTATCTAGAAGGCTTTAATTCAGCGCTTCGTCGCGAACCTATCGGTGTCGTTGGGCAGATCACTCCATGGAACTATCCAATCATGATGGCGATATGGAAGATCGGGCCTGCGCTTGCGGCTGGCAATACCATTGTACTAAAGCCGTCGGACACTACACCTGATTCTACGTTATTGATGGCGGAGATTGCGGCGGAGTTTCTACCTGAAGGTACGTTTAATGTGGTGCTAGGCGATGGTGAGACCGGCGCTTTAATATCAAGCTCAAAAGTGCCTGGACTGGTGGCAATCACTGGTTCCGTAAAAGCAGGTATGGCGGTCGCCGCAGCGGCAGCGAAAAATCTGACCCGAGTACATTTGGAGCTAGGAGGTAAGGCTCCATGTGTGGTCTTCGATGACGCTGATCTGAACGCTGCCGCCACGAATCTTGCTGAGACTGGGTTTTTTAACGCTGGTCAAGATTGCACATCATCCACTCGAATCCTCGTACACGAATCAGTCCATGATGAATTCCTCACTAAGTTGGTCAAGGCTGCCGAGGCTACTACCTACGGAACCCCAGAAAAGGATGATATCTCATACGGGCCGCTCAATAATGCTAATCAACTTGAACGAATTGAGGGCTTATTAGACCGCCTGCCTGATCATGCTACAGTAGCAACCGGTGGCAAGCAGGCTAAAGATATGCCAGGGTTCTTTTTCGAGCCGACCGTAGTCGATGGTTTGCGCCAAGACGATGAAGTCATTCAAGACGAAATTTTTGGGCCTGTGATTACAGTGCAGACTTTCTCGAGCGAAGAGGAGGCGGTACGCATGTCCAATGACGTTGAGTACGGTCTAGCGTCTTCAGTGTGGACAAAGGATCATGCTAGAGCACTGCGAGTATCAAGAGACTTAGATTTCGGTTGTGTTTGGATTAACTGCCACATCCCACTCGTTGCAGAAATGCCCCACGGCGGCTTCAAAAACTCCGGTTACGGCAAGGATCTCTCAAGGTACGGAGTAGAGGAGTACACTCGGATTAAGCATGTTATGAGTTCAATGGAATGACTGAAAATTTAGCGTAGAAGTCAATATAAAAGGAGAAAGTTGACATGACTGACATTCGTGAATTAGTAGTTACCGCTGACCGAGAATTGTTTACCGAGCACGATGTGACCACCCTAGACCGTAACTTCTCACCTGATTACGTTGAGCACTCACCGCTCGTTGCGGATGGAATTCAAGGGTTGAAAAAATTAGTCACTGGTGCTCCCAATATGCGCCATGACGTGGCGCGCGTACTAGTGGATGAGGCGAAAGGGTTGGTTGCCTTACATGGTTCGTATCCAGGGCTGGACCCAGATGATCTGTATATCGGCTTTGACATATACCGTGTTGCCAACGGTAAGATTGTTGAACATTGGGATGGGCTCGTCACTGAGACACCGCTTAATGAGTCTGGTCATACTCAATTGGATGGGCCGACTGAAGTAGATGATTCAGCAGACACCGAAGCCAATCGAGCACTTGCGAAGGAGGTATGGCATACTTTTCTGCACTCTCAAGATTATCACTCCATGACCAAATTCGCACGTCCAGACGGCACATTCACCCAGCATTCCGGGGATATCGCTGATGGGGTTAAGAACATGGTCGAGTTTTTGGAGAAGCTACAACGGGATGATAGCGCGCTGACCTATGATACGCTGCATCGTACTGTCGCCGATGGAAACTTCGTTTTGACGCACTCCGAAGGCTCCATAGGCGGCGAGCGACACTCGTTCTGTGAGCTGTGGCGTATCGAGGACGGCCACGTAGTTGAGCTGTGGGATGTGATTGCGCCAGTGCTACCCGATGATGAACTTGCGCATCGCCACGGCGCGTTTACGTCGACGCAGTCTTGAGGTAGAACGAGCGTTTGTCAGAGATCAATAGAATAATGGAGGTAATTAGTTTTTTTCTAATTACCTCCATTTTTGCTTTGCTCGTTGCCATAAATGCAGCCTATTTAGAACATTGAGCTTTTCTCGACTCACAAAGCTTAGTTGTTATGAAAGTTTGCAAGTTTTTAACAGCGTTAGGTTTAGCTATGACTGTACCATTTTACTAAGTAATGAAGTCTTACCCGTTCTGTATTCAAACCCCAATAATGGCAATATCACCTAAGAAAAAAGAAGTTATAAATCAATCTCCTCGTGCTATGTAATCCATGGTTTTAAGAGGTTCGTTGATGGTTTTAAGTGACAGTAGTCTCTAGAGTGAAAGTATATTGCTAATATTTTGGGTGGTGTGTCAGAAAGTATGCTGAAGAAATAAAGGAGGGTGACAGTCAAAGCAAGATGATATATTTGAGGTTATGAAGACACAAATAGATATCAGCTGCCCCGACTGTCACAGTCCCAGTTTAAAGAAAAACGGCATAAAAAGCTATGGCAAGCAGAACTATCAGTGTAAGGACTGCAAACGTCAATTCATTGGTGACCATGCCTTAACTTATCATGGCTGTCACTCTAAAATAGAAGATATCATACGGCTAAAGTCAGTATCGGTAAAGTATTGAGCACCATAGGCTCATCTGTTTATAAGATTGCACCTAAGAAGCGCTACTATGAACGCTTAGAGGTTGATGAGTTCTGGACTTACGTGTATCGAAAGAAGCGTAAAGTCTGGCTCATCTACGCTTATGACCGTGCTACTAATGAGATTGTCGCTTATGTCTGGGGCAAACGTGACCTAAAAATGGCTAAGAAGTTAAGAGCTCGTCTCAAGCAGCTTACAGTCAGCTATGGCTCTATCAGTATGGACAACTGGGATAGCTTTAAAACCGCCTTTAAAAGTGATAACAAACGAATTGGCAAACAATATACGGTAGGTATAGAAGGTAATAACTGCCGTCTTAGACACCGATTAAGACGAGCGGTTAGAAAGACTTGTTGCTTCTCAAAAAAGCTTGATAATCACTTTAAAGTATTCGATCTGGTGTTCTTTTATGTCAATTATGGCTACGTCTGATGCCAGCATACTTTTTAGAACACCACCTAAAATTCAATCCCTGTCATTCTATGCTTCCTTGTATAGGTGAGTGATTATTTCAAACCCTCATGAGTCTAATATAACAGGGATGTTTTTACATATCTATAAGACAATTCTGAGTTGCTTAGGACTTATTTTTATTAGGTACTATTAGTAATGACCCCTGCCGTCAAGCACACTCTAGTCTATATTTATTAAGTTACCTTTTTTGTAAGAGTATTGCCATTAATCAAATGGCTTTTTCTACCTTCTACTTAAATGAATTCAAATGTTATCTGACTCCTAACTTCCAGTTCAGATTGAGCTATGCTGAAGAAATTGTAGAGGTAAACCAAGCATCATAACAGGAGTTTACCAGGATCAAGAAAGTGATAACCTATAGTGGTGAGTTTAAAGCCAGAGCTATTAAAAAGATGGCGGACAATAACGGTAATGTTTCAAACTCTGCAAAGCAGCTATGCAATTAATAAGCTACGACTGCTGATTTAGTTTGCGCATGTCTAACCCATGAAGTAACCAGTGGAGTATAAGCAATAAGCTAATATTTTTATACGTATTATTAAACCACCCTCTTCGATGCTGAGACCTTCTAAGCACTGCGTCCGATCTTATCAGCAAGAACTTGCAGTTTAGCGACCATCGTCAGAGCATAATTGTCCGCATCCCAATTTGCTCGAGGCACACTGGCATTGAGCGAATATGCATATTGACCTGTTGCAACATCAAAGACACCAACGGCCACTGCCAATATATCAGTAGAGAACTCACCATCTGATACTGTATAGCCATACGCTTTATAATGCTCTGCTGCTTTAGAGAGAGCTGACTGCGCGTGGTTATAATCCTCTGTAGATAAATGCTCTTTTAAATTACTGTCAATGATAGCCTGTCTCGCTGGCGAGCTAGCCGCATAAAAAGCGCGTCCAATAGCGGTTCGGGCTACGGGCACTGCTGAACCAACTTGCAAATTGACAGATAGGCGAGCAGGGCTACGACAACAAGCATGATAGCGCATTTCTCCTTCGACCTCGGTCGCTAGATTCACCGATACTTCATTGCTACTGGCAAACTGTCGTAGCAACGGCTCAGCTGCCGCCACCATATCATGACGACTCCACGCAGTAGCACTTAATCGCACGGCACTACTACCCAATTGATACTGTCCGTACTCCGTAATGCGCAAAAATCCAAGCGTCATCAAGGTGTGAATCAGACGAGTGATGGTCGCTTTTGGCAGGGTAGTCATCTGGCATAGCTGCTGATGGCTCAGTTGATCATGATGCTCAAAGGCTGATAATAAAGTCAGTCCACGCCCCAATGCAGTCACGAATTGTCTGTCATTATTTTCTTTGCTTTGCTCAAGTATGGTATTCATTCGAGTCAGTAATGGTAGAGCTGCTGATATATTTTTTGTCATTTTATGCTCATTTTTTTTGATAAAGGTTTACAGCGACCTGAAACTTTGTTTTAATAGATTTAAATTATGAAACTAAGTTTCGCACAGCGGAATTAGTAAGTCAATAACCTATTAAGTCAATTTACTCATTAATTACTACTCGTCGGTCAGGATGACTGATATCAAGGAGCAGCACATGGCAACATCTACGCGTCCAAGTTTTGACTGGGAAGATCCTTTTTTATTGCGCGATCAGCTTACTGACGAAGAGCGCATGGTAACGGACAGCGCCCGCCAGTTTTTTCAAAAAGAGCTGATGCCTGGCATCGTTGAAGCCAATCGTCATGAGAATTTTGACCGCAATATCATGCGTCAAATGGGTGAGATGGGCTTACTTGGTGTCACGATTGAAGGTTATGGCTGTGCCGGTTTATCTAGTGTTGCTTATGGTCTGATTGCCAAAGAAGTAGAGGCAGTTGATTCAGGCTACCGTTCAGCGATGAGTGTGCAATCTAGTTTGGTAATGCATCCTATTTGGGCATACGGTACCGAAGAGCAAAGAGAAAGGTATCTACCTAAGCTTGCCACTGGTGAATATATCGGTTGTTTTGGTTTGACCGAGCCAGATTCAGGTTCAGATCCTGCATCGATGTCGACTCGTGCACGTGCCGTTGATGGCGGTTATGAGCTGACAGGTAATAAAATGTGGATTACCAATAGTCCTATCGCTGATGTATTTGTCGTTTGGGCAAAAGATGATGCTGGTGAGATTCGCGGCTTTATTTTAGATAAAGAGATGAAAGGTTTATCAGCACCGAAGATTGAAGGTAAGTTCTCACTACGTGCTTCAGTGACGGGTGAAATTGTCATGGATAAAGTCTTTGTTCCTGAAGCCAATACTTTTCCAGATATTCGCGGTCTTAAAGGTCCATTTGGCTGCCTTAACAAAGCCCGTTACGGTATCGCTTGGGGTTCAATGGGCGCGGCTGAGTTCTGCTGGAAAGCGGCTCGCCAATATACGCTAGATCGTAAGCAGTTTGGTCGTCCGCTTGCCGCAACGCAGCTCGTTCAATTGAAGCTTGCCAATATGCAGACGGAGATTACTTTAGGATTGCAAGCCGCGCTGCGTGTCGGTCGTTTAATGGATGAAGACAATGCGGCCCCTGAGATGATTTCACTGATTAAGCGTAATAACTGTGGTAAAGCGCTGGATATCGCCCGTATTGCTCGTGATATGCATGGTGGTAACGGTATTTCTGATGAATTTCATATCATTCGTCATGTGATGAACTTAGAGGCCGTCAATACTTATGAAGGAACGCATGATATTCATGCGCTAATCTTAGGGCGTGCTCAAACAGATATTCAAGCTTTTTATTAATTCTCTAGGAAAAAATCGTTAATACGGTTTACCTGATGACGTACGTTACTGTTTGGCTTTTTACGAAGCACTTATCAGCAGTAGCGTACATTTTTTAGTTGCTATCCATTATTTACTTATCATTGTTTGTGGATAAAAGGTAAATGAGGCATAGCAATTTTAGGTTAAGCAAGTCCAGGATACGTTACACAATAAGGAATTATTATGACTGTTGATACAGTGAGCTCACCAACGGCTGAGTCTGATGCTAATAATAAAGCCATGTCACAGGGTGCATTGCACGGTATCAAGGTGCTCGATTTATCACGTGTATTAGCAGGACCTTCTTGTACGCAAGTACTCGCAGATCTTGGTGCCGAAGTTATCAAGATAGAGCGTCCTAGTGTGGGGGATGAAACCCGCCACTGGGCACCCCCAAAGTTCAGCGATGATACGTCCGCTTATTACGCCACCATTAACCGTAATAAAAAATCGCTTACCGTCGACATCAATACGCCAGCAGGCCAGACGATTATTAAACAGCTTATTGCTGATAGCGATATCGTCGTTGAAAACTTTAAAGTTGGCGGTCTGAAAAAATACGGTTTAGATTACGATAGTCTAAAACAAGACAATCCGCGCCTGATTTATGCCTCATTGACAGGTTTTGGTCAAACAGGCCCCGATGCTAAGCGCCCCGGTTATGATTATATTATCCAAGGGCTATCAGGATTGATGAGTATCACGGGTCCTCGTGATGGCGAACCGCATAAGGTCGGCGTGGCTGTCGTGGATTTGTTTGCAGGCTTACAGCTGACCATTGGTATTCAAGCAGCATTATTAGCGCGTCAAAATACTGGGCTCGGGCAATATGTCGATGTGGCATTACTAGACAGTGCGCTAGCAATGCTAGCCAACGTTGGGATGAATCATTTGGCCTCAAATGATGTGCCGCCAAGACTGGGTAATCAACATCCCAATATTGTACCCTATCAAGTATTTTCAGGGCAGGGTGAAGCGCATTTTATTTTAGCCTGCGGTAATGACAGTCAGTTTGCCAAACTTTGTGATGTACTGGCTGTTGACTGGCATACCGATAGCCGCTTTACGACCAATCCACAACGCGTTATTAATCGCCAGCTGTTGTGCAGTGAGCTTGCTAAAAAATTCTCTGAGAAACCTCGCTCTTATTGGTTAGAGGTTTTGGATGCGGCCGGTATTCCGAGCGGGGCGATTCATAATGTCGCTGAGGCACTGGCGATGCCGCAGGCTCAAGCACGTGAAATGATTGTTGATTTCGCTGCACAAGGTAGCCCAGTCCGAGCACTTGGCAATCCAATTAAGCTATCAGCATCGCCGGTTACTTATCGTACGCCGCCGCCACAATTGAGCGAGCACACGGATAGCACGCTTGCTGATTTGGGTTATGACAGCGACATGATAGCTAAGCTCAAAGCAGATGGGATTGTTTAGCTTGTTTATACCTTTTAGCACCGAATCATGAAGATTAGTAAGTAACTTAGTAAATAACAAAGCTATGCTGAATGTTCAGTAGTAAAACCGAGGCGCTGCTCAATCTGTTCGGCGAGTTCGATTAATACGGTACTGACCTCAGCGCGTTTAGATTCATACTCTGCTTGTAGAAAGCTGATTGCCATACCTGCAATGGCATTGCCTGACGCATTACGGATATAAGTACCTAAGCAGTACATACCATCGCGCAGTTGCCCATCATCTAATGAGATGCGGCTACTGTGAATGGCATTTAGCTCGTCAGCTAAATCGATAAAGTTACTGACCCCATTGGGAGTAAGTGGTTTAGGGAAGTTGTCATTATATAAAGATTTTATGGTGTGAATGGGTAGAGTTGAGAGCATGGCTTTACCAGTTGCTGAAAAGACCGCCGGTACACGTACACCAGCACGGAAAGTAAAGCCAAGTGGTGCAGGGGCTTCATGACACGCTAAAAATACGACCTCGCCTAAATCTAACTTAGATAGAGTGACGGTATGTTGTAGCAAGATAGGGTATTGCACGATAAGGTCTTTAAATAGTTGAATAACACCCTGCTGCTGCTCATATTTTCCTGCCCAATATAGTAGGTATGAACCTAAATAAAAACGGTTATCACTATCTTTATAGATGACATGTTTTACCAATAAGCTCTGTAATATATTATGCGTCGAGCTTCGAGGCAGACTTAACTCCTTGGCTATATAAGCAGCCGTCAATGGCTGCTGACTTGCCGTAATTAAATCTAAAATTTGAAAGGTTTTGTCTAATGCAGGAACGGCAGTTGTGCTCATAAGTTACCTATGAAAATGTAAGAGATACAAGTTTTCCGAATAACACTCAAAAAAACAGTTGCAAAAAGTGTGGCATCATTCCTATAATGGTGTCTCGTATATAGAACCTGTGTTCAGTATACTGAACAATATATAAGTTATCAATAGATATGAATGACTGAATATTTCAGTTTTAACGATTATTTTAAACGCTATTTATTATTTTCTATTTTAACGAAATTTGCTAAATAGCTTCATTAATAATCAACCCTAAAAGAACGATAAACATGGAGTGTTACGATGCAAAATACGACACAAAATACTAAGCAAAAAAACCCGTTAAACCTCTCAAACCCTGCCTTAATCAAAGAGCAGTGCTTTATTAATGACGGCTGGTACGCTGCCAACGACAATTGCACTATTGAGGTGAGCAACCCATTCACAGGTGATGTGATTGGCTCTGTACCAAGTCTGACCAAAGATGATGTCAATGAAGCGGTCGCTTACTCTTATGATGCTCAAACCGCTTGGGCAGCAAAAACATCGCAAGAACGTAGCGTTCTGCTGCAAAAGTGGGCGGATCTTATTGATGATAATAAAGAAGATTTAGCCATTATTATGACTGCCGAGCAGGGCAAGCCTTTGGTCGAGTCACGTGGTGAGATTGGCTACGCCAATAGTTTTATCCGCTGGTTTGCAGAAGAAAGTAAGCGCGTCTACGGCGATGTCATCCCTGCTACCAACTCGCAATTGCGTTATGTCATTTTAAAACAACCTGTTGGTGTCTGTGCAGCCATTACTCCATGGAACTTTCCAGCAGCAATGATTACTCGTAAAGCGGCACCTGCATTGGCAGCTGGCTGTACGATTATCATTAAACCTGCCTCTGAAACACCGTTTTCTGCTCTAGCATTGGGCGTACTAGCAGAGCATGCGGGTATCCCAGCAGGCGTCATTCAAGTAGTCACTGGTAAATCCTCAGTGATTGGCGATATCTTAACGGGTGATTCTCGTATCCAAAAACTATCATTTACTGGCTCAACTGAAGTTGGTCGTACTTTGATGGCGCAATGTGCCCCAACGATTAAAAAGCTGTCTTTAGAGCTTGGTGGTAACGCCCCTTTTATCGTATTTGATGATGCTGATCTCGAAAAAGCCGCTGATGGCTTAATCGCCTCCAAATATCGTAACGCTGGCCAAACCTGCGTTTGTGCCAACCGCGTCTATATTCAAGACAGTATCAAAGATAAATTCTTAGGTATTTTTGTCAAAAAAGTCGAAGAGCTTAAAGTTGGTGATGGTATGGATGAGAGCGTCGATATTGGACCGCTCATCAATCAAGATGGATTAGAAAAGGTACAGGCATTATTAAAAGATGCGCTTGATAAAGGCGCAAAAATCATCACAGGTGGTGATATGAATGACGCCTCCGCGCTGAGCTTTAATCCAACCGTTATTACTAATCTAAATGACGATATGGATATTGCTAGCGAAGAGATATTTGGTCCTATCGCCACCATATTTACCTTCTCCAGTGAAGAGGAGGTCATTCGTGATGCCAATGACACCATTTATGGTCTTGCCGCTTATTTCTATAGTGGGGATTTTGCACGCGCTTGGCGAGTAACAGAAGGACTTGAGTACGGTATGGTTGGTCACAATACGGGTCTGATTTCTACTGAAGTTGCACCGTTTGGTGGCGTTAAACAATCAGGTTTTGGTCGTGAAGGTTCAAAGTATGGCATCGAAGAATATGTCGTGACCAAGTATTGGTGTTCTGATGTTAGTTAACTTTATGGTTGAGACTTATTTACCTCAATGTCAATAATTTAAGTGCTTGGTATCTATTCCAGGTAGGTGCCAACTATATATAGCATTTAGCTACATTTAGTATTTATCTTATAACCGCCACTGACTAACGCAATATTGGTATTTGCTTAACATTGGCACTTACGTAAAAAAGAAAGAAAAGGATATTCTTATGACTACTAATCAATCATTGCTCGAGCGCCGTAAAGCGGTTCTACCAACTGGACTTGGGGTTGCTTTTCCTATCTTTGCAGAAAAAGCAAAAAACTCCGAAGTCTGGGATATTGAAGGCAATCGTTATATCGATTTTGTCGGTGGTATCTCAGTCCTAAATACTGGTCACAGCCATCCTAAAATTACTCAACGTGTGCACGAGCAGCTTGATAAATTTACGCATACTGCCGCGCAAATGATCAACTATGAATGCTATGTTGAGCTTGCCGAAAAGCTCTGTGAAAAATCACCTATTAGCGGTAAGAAAAAAGCGTTCTTTTTGACCACTGGTGCAGAAGCAGTTGAAAACTGTATCAAAATTGCACGTGCTAAAACCGGTCGCCCAGGTGTCATCTCGTTTGTTGGCGGCTGGCATGGCCGTACCTTAATGTGCATGAGCTTGACCGGTAAAGTGTTGCCTTACAAAAAGAACTTTGGTCCGATGCCAGGTCCTGTCTTTCATGCGTTATTCCCTGCTGAAGAATTAAACGTTACCGAGGCACAAGCTTTGCATAGCCTTGAAATGATTTTTCAAGCAGATATCGATCCAAGTGAAGTGGCAGCGATGATAATTGAGCCAGTTCAAGGCGAAGGTGGCTTCCATCAAGTAACTCCATCCTTTGCTAAAGCTTTGCGTGGTATCTGCGATGAGCATGGCATCGTGCTGATTTTTGATGAAGTACAGTGTGGTTTTGCGCGTACGGGTACTTTGTTTGCCAGTGAGCAGTTAGGTGTTGAGCCTGATTTAATGACTAGCGCAAAAAGCTTGGCTGGCGGTTATCCTATATCTGCTGTTATCGGTCGTGCTGATATTATGGATGCGCCGCAAGTTGGCGGCTTGGGTGGTACGTACTCTGGTAACCCATTGTCTTGTGTGGCTGCATTGGCAGTGATGGAAGTGATTGAGGAAGAAAACCTAATAGAGCGCAGTGTTGAGATTGGCGACAAGATTGCGTCTTTTCTAAAGGATTTAAATCTAAATAGTATCGGTCATATTCGCCATAAAGGTGCAATGCTTGCGTTTGAGCTAATCGATAGTAATGGTCAGCCAGACACGGAGATGACTGCTAATCTAAAGGTAAAGGCTTTTGAGCAAGGCTTGCTGCTAGCGTCTTGCGGTATGTATGGTAATGCCATTCGTGTGATGGTGCCATTAACGGTAGAAGATGAAGTGCTGCAAGAAGGTCTTGATATCATCAAAGGCATATTAGTAGCCTAAATATTTTGTCAGCCTATTGATTGCACTGGATAGATTAAACGTTAATGGTAGCAGCATACAGGTCGCCTTCAGAGTGTTTACTCTGGCCATGCTTTACAACGGCGCCTTGCAAGTCAAGACGCCGTTGCTGTCTCTGCTAGGCAAATCTTATAAATACAGTTAAACCTATCGTCTGATGGGTATGGAAAGATAAAGACAAAGGGCAAGACCCTACTAAATAAAGAATAATTAGTATCAGTGTAATTGAAAAAGGACTGACACGGATGACACACGGACAAGGAGCAAATTATGTCTGAGCTAAAAAAATCGCTAGGTATGTTTGATATTATTGCCTTAGCATTCGGCGCTATGGTCGGTTGGGGGTGGGTGGTTCTGGCAGGTGATTGGATCATTGCTGCAGGAACATGGGGTTCCATGTTAGCGTTCATGATTGGTGGTTTGGCTGTCATTATGATTGGCGTTAACTATGCTGAGCTGGCCTCATCTATGCCAGTGACGGGTGGTGAGCATACCTATACACATCGAGCACTAGGAGTCACAGTCTCTTTTATTTGTTCATGGAGTATTTTGTTTGGTTACTTCTCCGTCGTTGCTTTTGAAGCTGTGGCATTGCCTACCGTGGTTGAGTATTTTATTCCTAATTATAACCAAGGTTATCTGTGGACGATTGCTGGATGGGATGTTTACGCCACTTGGGTCGGGGTGGGTATGCTTGGCTCAGTGATTGTGACTTGGCTCAATATTCGCGGGATGGAAGTCAGTGCTTGGTTCCAAAAAACAGCGGTACTGGGTATTTTATTCGTCGGTACGTTATTATTCATTGGGGCGGTGCTCTATAGTTCTGAGACTTCAACAGCAGTTCAAGCGCCAGCATTTATCGGTGGTATTGGTGGCATGATGACGGTGATTGTCATGGTACCTTTTATGTTTGTCGGCTTTGACGTTATTCCTCAAGCCGCAGAAGAGATTGACCTTACCCGTCCTAATATTGGTAAGTTTTTGATTGTCTCTATTATTATTGCTGTCATGTGGTATGTCGGTGTGGCGTGGAGTGTCGGTCGCACATTACCGCTGATACAAGCGCAAGGCTCTACCTTAGCCACTGCAGATGCCATGACAAATGCGTGGCAAGGTAAATGGGCTGGTATTTTACTGGTCATTGGCGGTGTGCTTGGTATTTTATCTAGTTGGAATGCGTTTTTAATTGGTGGTAGTCGTCTACTATATGCAATGTCAAAAGCTCATATGCTACCAGCATTTTTGGGTAAATTGCATCCGAAATACAAGACACCAAAGAATGCTATTTTATTAATTGGTGGTCTTGCTACTCTAGCACCATTATTTGGGCGTAAAATGCTGGTATGGATTGTTGATGCTGGTGGTTTTGGGATTGTCATTGCTTATACGTGTGTTGCGATCTCTTTCTTAGTCCTGCGCTACCGTGAGCCGGATATGGTACGTCCATTTAAAGTACCAGCTGGCAAGCTAGTAGGTATGTTTACCATTGTACTAGGCTTTGGTTTGCTCATATTATACATGCCAGGTATGCCTTCAGCGCTTAGTGCCATTGAGTGGTGGATATTCTTTGGTTGGACAGCACTTGGGATTGGCTTATATAGCTATGCCATCATCAAATATCCTGGTATCAGTGAATCTATCATGGCGGAAGAGTTACGAGAGTTAAAAATCGTGAATCAACTATGGTTAAAAGACAACCCACCTAAATAGATAACAGACTTTACTTAGTTAATAAGAAAGCCTAACGTTGAACGCTAGGCTTTTTTTATATAGTCAGTGAAAAGCAATGTCGTCACGTTTTTAACAGTATCGCGCACTCATCCCCCTACCTCTAAGGTAGGGGGATGAGTGCGTATTTGAGTTTTAGAGTATATGTAGTGGCTCAAACATTGGGATTGCTTCAGGATTAACTGACTTTATCGTCTTATCGGACGGTAGCAAAGTGGCTAATCCTAAGTTTCTCACAAAGTTGGCCCGTGCATAGAAAATACTGGATAAAAGTAGATAATTTTCTAAAGCAGATCAGTGCAAATTAAACGACTGCCGCTACTATCAAAAGCAAAAAAACAAAGTCGCCAAGATTTACGAGAAAATAACGAATAGTCGCAAAGACTTTCTACACAAACTCTCATTCAATATCATCAAAAACCACGATGTTATTGCCATAGAGGACTTGAATGTCAAAGCCATATCAGACAGCTCATGGTCAACGTTTACCACCATGCTGAGCTATAAAAGTAATTGGTATGGTAAAGAGCTTGTTAAAATAGGCCGATGGTATCTGTTCTCTAAGACCTGCTCAAACCCTGATATTAAGAGCGTCACCTAAGAAAACCAGTAAATGAGTAGAGGTGGCTCACGCTATACTATGTATAGTTCTATAAGGATTTTCCATTGTTCATAAGGTTTGTTCGTTATATAGATACTTTTAGTATACTGGTAATTTTGCTCCCTCATTAACAGACTTATTCGCACCTAACAAATTATGAGCTGCCCTATAAAGTAAGTTTTTATGGTATTATAGTCATTGAAAAACTACGTCTCTGAATGGAAATTGCTGACTAATACTAAGCTTAGTTCTCAGCTCCTGCGACACAGTCACATTACTATCGCTGATATCAATTATAGAGTAGGCGGCCTCAGTCATGTGCGGTTCAATAAGCCCTGTGGTTTCGGTGTCGAGTATGTATGTGCTCATAATTGGTCTTGGTCGTTTTGACTTGATATAGATAGTTCCATTATATCTCTAATGGTCTATTAACCATAGAAAAACCAGACTATTTTAAATGTCTAGCTTTTCTATAGTTAATATTTTTTGCATATCAACTTTATTTAACTGCTGAAAAGTTAGTTATGGTGTACCAGCATGACCAACTTTAACCTGTGTAGAGAGCATACGACCTTTAGTCTCAGCGGTACGTAATGCTTCATCCCAATCAGGTGCTGCACACATAAACAAGGTCTTACCATCTTGTCCGCCAAGAGCCACTGCAAAAATACCATCAGGTGCAGTATCAACGACTTCTACAATTTCCCCGCCCTCTTTAATACGAACAGCTCGCTGGTTCAAATCCCGATATTAACAGCGTCACCTAAGTAAACTATCAAATGAGTAGAAGTTGCTAACCCTATGCTATGTATGGCTTTATAAAACTTTACATTGTTTATAAGGTTTATTTGTTATATAGATTCGGGTGGTGTATCAAAAAGTATGCTGATTAAAATTTAAACAATTCTTGAAGCTTTTAAAGCGCTGTAGGATTATAGAACGTAGCATAGATTTCTTATTGACCTTTATCGTCAGCATACTTTTTAGAACACCACCACCTCTGCGTATAACTGAGAAAAATATGAAGCATATTACCTATATTCATGAATATCCAGAGTTGAGCTTCAAAGCAAGTTAAGCAACCAGACACGCAGCCACAAAAAAGCCCCATTATAAAGATATAGTAGGGCGTTTATTCATCATTTGCCGTGATAAAACATGCCAGCATAGGCCGGTCAGCAGGGCAACTTAACCACCAATATCTCTCACTTGACACCGCTTGGGACATGGCATAAATCCTTGTAAGGCGCGAATTTATCAGCAAAATCAGACCTCAACGCTTCACTTTGCGCTTTATATTCAGGCTCTCCGACGGGTAACTCATTAGCCCTTGCATAGAACTGGTCATATAAATCAACACAGGTTTTAATCGTAGCAGTGATTTCATCTGCCTTGGCCTTATCAAGCCTAGTAAAGCTCGTAGTAGAGCTACCGCTTTGCCCGTTTAGAGTTTGGCCATCGTCTGACAGGCTTAGCTCCATTGTGTCACCTCTTTCACTTTCCGCTAATAACTTGCTGTCACTAGGTTTTAACATCACTTGTGTATTTTCACTAAAGTCATTAATGGAAAGATCGAAGTTAACGTCAGGATTTATCATGTAATTATCACCGTCTTTATATATCTCAGAAACCTTAGTGTGACGAATTCTAGAGGCAGCATTGCTATGCCAGTAACCAATATAGTCAGAATAGGTGTCTCCTGAATTTACTTGGCTTACTTGCTCTTCGCTTGTGCTCTCATTGCCTGAAGAGCTTGTGTTCTCGTCGTTTGAAGAACATGCTGTTAACATGCTGACAAGAAGGACTGATAGCAATAGACGCATAAGTTTTAACTCCGTTAAACTCTATATCTTGTATTAAATAATTGTTTTGGTGGTTTGAGATTATGATTATCATAACATAGCAAATACTCAGAACAGAAACTTTTATATTAAAATGAGGTGGTGTATCAAAAAGTATGCTGAGGAAATAAAAGAAGGAGTGACAGCCAAAGCAAGATGATATATTTGAGGTTATGAAGACACAAATACAGATCAATTGCCCCAACTGTCCCAGTCTTTCGATCAATGGTATAAAAAGCTATGGTAAGCAGAACTACCAATGTAAGGACTGCAAACGACAATTCATTGGTGACCATGCCTTACCCTATCATGGCTGTTATTCTAAAATAGAAGGCAGCATACGGCTAATGACGGTTAGAGGTCGTGGTGTTAGAGATATTGCTGTTATAGCCTCAGTTAGTACTGGTAAAGTGCTCAGCACTATAGGCTCATCCATTTATAAGATTGCGCCTAAAAAGTACTACTATTAACGCTTAGAGGTTGATGAGTTCTGGACTTATGTGTATCGAAAGAAGCGTAAAGTCTGGCTTATTTAGGCTTATGACCGCGCTACAAACGAGATAGTTGCTTATGTTTGGGGCAAACGTGACTTGCGTACAGCCAGAAAGCTACGTTCCCACCTGGGACCGCTTAAAGTGAGCTATAGCTCTATTAGTATGGACAATTGGAACAGCTTCA
>NZ_JBQSXN010000060.1:0-18373 GCF_052378235.1 Psychrobacter sp. AOP3-A1-26 | reverse complement strand
TATGTTCGTGACTCTAGGGATAGTTAGCATGTACGTAGCGCCTGTTTTAATTATATTTTTAATCGTATTTATCACGATAAATACGATTAAGTCAGACAAAAATATTGTTAAGACAATTAAAGTTTTATCAAAAATCCTTGCTGTTATATTTGTTTTAGATTTGATGCTTCTTTCATACATATGGCTCAATATTGGTAGGTTTTACTAGCCTATACCCTATTGGAACCAGTCATTTCATCCTTCAAATCAATTAACAGAACACTTAAAATAGACTGATATAAGGGAACCATCTATATTAGGGTGTGTTTGATGAGTCATAAATAGGTATTGTTGCTGCTAAAGTTGCCTAATACTGCGTGAAAAATCCTGCTAAGTCACTGGTCTTATGCAGTAGGCCTATTATTAAAATTAGGACACACCTCAATCAATCCACAAAAACCACGCTCTTTCTCGAGTGTCATTTTGCTGAATAAAATAAACTTTTTCAGCTTGGCTTCTGGGTTGATGTGTAGCATCTGCACCGCAGTCTTTAGAACGTTGTTTTATCCACTGTATTTGCTCTTTTTTTAAATCAGCTGGCCTTGTACATCCATCCCTAATATAAAATTTGTCTCTAAAAGCGCTACCGCTGAGCTAACAGAAGCGCCTAGCAAACAAACTTATTCGGCTTAATAGCCTGTATCTTAGTAAGCCAGATTTGTTTAGAGAGCAGGCGGACATAGTAGATCTACACCTGTAGCAAAAAGTTAGTCAGCAAGCGTTTAGCGCCTTCGGTCGCAAAAGATTCAGGATGAAACTGTACCCCTTGAATGGGATAGTCTTTATGTTGAACACCCATAATCTCATCGCCTGCTAGCGCTGATTCAGCCAAGCTTAATTCAGCATGAGCATCATTGGCGACGACTGAAGTGACAGTTAGGCAATTTGGTAGGGTATCTGCCTGTACCATCAATGAGTGATAGCGCATGATTTCTATCTCTTGTGGTAAGCCTTGATAAACGCTCGCAGCATCATGGCGAATGGCTGAAACCTTGCCATGCATCGGTACACTGGCACGTACTACATCACCGCCGAAAACATGGGCGATGCCCTGCATACCCAAGCAAACACCCAATAGCGGTGTTGTCTTGCCCATGACTTCAATCACTTCGGCACAAATACCAAAATAGGCAGGATCATCAGGCGCACCAGGGCCAGGTGAGATAATAATACGATCAAGATTCATGGCCTGTACATCTGCTAACGTTATCTCATTGTTACGTTTAACAATGACGTTTGCTTCTTTATCACTGTCCATCGTCTGTAAAATCTCACCAATGTATTGGTAAAGATTAAAGGTAAACGAGTCGTAGTTATCTATAATTAAAACATTCATTGGTTATCAACTCTTTGGCAAAAATATAAGCAATTTACGGATTCATAAAACTGTCTAATACTACCTTCATGGCAGAAAGCTTACGCTGAATTTCTAGATATTCATCAGCGGGATTGGAGTCATAGACATTACCGCCACAGGTTTGTGCGTAGGCTGATTCGCCATTGATAAATAAGCTGCGAATAGGGATGGCAAAGATACAATCACCATTAAAGTTAAAGGACCCAAGCGCACCGCCATAAGCGCCACGACCATCTGGCTCCAGCTCGTTAATGACTTTAATGGCTTCAACCTTTGGCGCGCCTGACAGCGTTCCAGCAGGAAAGTTGCTGGCAAGGGCGCTAAACATATCTTCATCAGGATGCAAGATACCGACGATTTCAGAGGAGATATGCTGCACGTGTGAGAAGCGTTTGATATCCATCAAATTGCGCACCTTTACCGTACCAAAGCGTGCCACACGGCCAATATCATTGCGATGCAAATCGACCAACATATTGTGCTCGGCAATCTCTTTGTCATCGTTAAGCAGCGCTCTGGCAAGCTGACGGTCTTCGACGACATCGCCGCCGCGCTTTGCCGTACCTGCGAGTGGATAAGTTTCCATCTCGCCTTGACGCAAGCGAAACAATAATTCAGGTGAGGCACCGATGATGCACTGCTGAGCAAATTTCATAAAGTACATGTGCGGCGATGGATTAACCGCCCGCAGTTTTTCATAAATGGGCATTTTATCGCCAGCAATACGATATTTAGATTTAAAGCCCACCTCACACTGGAATATACGCCCAGAGATGATGTCTTCTTTGACTTGCATCACTACTTTAGCATGCTCGTCTTGACTCATGCCGTCGCCTAAAAATTCTACTGTAGGTGGCTCGTATTCTGGGGTCGGTGCATCAAGCAAGGCTTTAATCTGTTCGATACGATTGTTTTGCTGCTCGGTTGGATAATAAAAGTAGAAAATCTCTCCAGTCATCTTATCGAGCGTTAAGCCATCTAGATAAACGCCAAACTTAAACGGTTCAAAATCGACGCTCGGCTTGGCATTGACACTTGGCTCAAAGAAATTGACACTGTCATAGCCCAGATAACCAACCAAACCGCCACTTTGTTCGCGGGCAATGACATGCTGCGGAGTGATAGTACGTAGCAGCTGATAGGGATTGTCCGTCTGATAATGGTCAGTTTTAGCGGTTTTGTTATCGGTAATCGCCAGGATAGTACGGTCGATAGCAGTAATGGTCATCACTGGATCAAAACCAATGGCATGATGGCGTGACATATGGCTATCTTCGCCTAAGGATTCGAGCAAATAACAAGTATCAAAAGCACGCTCAATGCGTTTAAATAAAGCTAGAAAATCGATATCCTGCGTCAGCTTTATCCGTTGCGGCTTGCTAGGGATATCAATAGCGGCAGGTTGATCATATTGTGGGGTAGGAGAGGTCATAACGAGGTCCAAAGTAATTCAAATAGGTAAAGCTAGAATAAATGTAATTAGCGTTGATTGATGTTTTAATCGTCTTGTCTGTGAGTTGCTAGCAGCGCGCTGACGTCATGAATTTGCATCGCTTTAGCACCGCGAGAGACGGTGGCAATACCAACGCCTAGCTGCTCAGAAATTTCACGTTGGGTGACACCGCGTGCTAATAAATCAAAAATACGAATACGGTTGGCAATCTCAAATTGCTCTTTATCGGTTAACAAGGCACTGAGCAGCATTTCGATAGCGGCGCTATCATGACAACTGGCTAAATGCTTTAATAAACTATGATAAGGATCGGTGCTCATAATATGTAGTCTTCATTTAAAAACAGATTGATTATCATCTTGTTTCAGTATTCTAGTACAGTAGTACATAAAAAACAAGTAAAGTGATGGATGTTTTAGCATTACGTTATTAAAGCTTGGTTTAAAAATATTCAATTCGACATAAAAATAAAAAGCCAGCTAATTGTAATTAGCTGGCTTTATTTTCGAATTAATAATTATGCTTTTAATTATTCTAGATGGCTTATTTTACTGGACGAATAAACGGCATATGACGGTTCACGTCTTTGTATAGTAAGTATCTGAATGGACCAGGTCCGCCAGCGTAACAAGATTGTGGGCAGAATGCGCGCAGCCACATAAAGTCGCCTGCTTCAACTTCTACCCATTCACCGTTTAAGTGATAGACAGCTTTACCTTCTAGTACATACAAACCATGTTCCATCACATGCGTTTCATCAAATGGAATCACGCCACCTGGCTGGAAAGTAACGATATTCACATGCATGTCGTGACGCATATCAGACTGCTCGGTAAATCTGGTGGTTGTCCATACGCCATCAGTACCCGGCATTTCAATGGCTTCAACATCGTGATCGCTGGTTACAAACGCTTCAGGTACATCAATACCTTCACAATGTTGATACGCTTTGCGGATCCAATGGAATTTAACGTGCTTGTCGCTGTTGTTTTTCAATGACCATTTGCAGCCAGGTGGTAAGAATGCATAACCACCTGATTCAAGATGATGCGTCTCACCTTCGATAGTCATATCCATTTCGCCTTCAACGATGAATACCACACCTTCGGCGTTGGCATCTAGCTCAGGCTTTTCTGAGCCGCCATTAGGCTCAACTTCGACGATATACTGTGAAAAGGTCTCAGAGAAACCTGAAAGTGGACGTGCCAGTACCCACATGCGCATGCCTGTCCAAAACGGTAGATAGCTGATAACGATATCCGTTAATACACGCTTTGGAATAATCGCATAAGCTTCGGTGAAGATAGCACGATCAGATAGTAGTTGTGTTTGTGGAGGCAAGCCGCCAGTTGGTGCGTAATAAGTGCTTTTTGTTGACATGGTTAATGTTCCTTAGTGGTTTTGTGCCGCGATAAATTTGTGTCTGAACCTTTGAGTTTAAGTCTTTGAGTTTGAATCGTGGAGCAAAGGAGGGGGTTACCCGTTTGGCTGGGGTTTCCCTTTAAACACTAAATCATTTGCAGCTTGCTTGAAGGGCTAAGCTATTGTCAAAATTATTAGACGTTAGACATAGCCCGGTAATTTGGATCGTTTTCATTTTTTATCGACAACAGCTGTCATTTTCTCTAATGACGCACAGACCTATGATTCATCTAAAGCTCCATGCTCTAAACCTAAGGTTCCATGCTCTAAATCTAAAACCCATGCTCTAATCAGTTGTAGATATGCTGACTAGAAATATGTAAAGTTGCTCTGTTTTCCATGAGCCCAATGTCATTGATATCAGGCGCCTTAGAAGCGCTCATGCCTAAATCAGATGCCCTGACTGTCATAGTATAAGTCTAAAGAAAAATGCAATAAAAAGCTATGTTAAGCAGAACTATCAATGTAAAGACTGCAAGCGTCAGTTCATTGATAATCAGGCCTTAACCTCTCATGGCCGTCATTCTAGAATAGAAGATTAAATATGGTTAATGACTGTTAGAGGTTGATAAGTTTTGGACTTACGTGCATCGCAAGAAGTGGCTTATGTATGGGAAAACAGTACAACGTAGGTATAGAAGGCAATAACGGCCGTCTCAGACATCGATTAAAATAAACCGTTAGAAGAATGTGTTGTCTATCTAAAAAGCTCAATAAGTATTTTAGAGTGTTTAACTTGGTGTTCTTTTAATGTCAATTTTGGCTAACTCTGATGTCAGTGTGCTTTTTAGAGCACAATCAAATTAAAGCACAATCAAAATACTATTTATTTAATGTCTAAACAGCATTAGCCTTTGCTCTCTCTGATTTAGCTTGCTCAGCAGACACATCAACGCAAACTTCCCAATCATCAATCTCAAATTCATGGCAGTTGTTACCCTCACCATTGATACGATCGACAACTAAAAAGTCACAATCTGCTTTTAGTGCTAGTAGCGGATGGTGCCAAACATTGGCGTCATACTGAACACCTTGATGCGAGTGAGCATAAAATACTTCTAAATCATCCGCTGATTTGGGCGCGTCGCCAGGTTTAGCTACCACAACCAGATAATCTGTGGAATTCATAGAAAAGAAGGCTTGCGTACCAAACGGGTGATATTCCATGACCGATAGCGTAATAGGGCAGTCGCGTCTTTTAGTGCGAAAAATACTAAAACCAACTTCACCGCCGTCTAATGCCACTTTTGAGATAGAATCATGACGACACGCATAGCCACGATTGATATCCCAACTATTTTCAGGACATTTTTCTTTATCGTCATAAGGCTCAATCACTGAACCATAAGGTGCAAAAGCAGCTTTGGTTAAAGGTTGGGCAATTATCGTGGTTTTCATGAGTTCACCTTTATATTATTTAATAATATCATTTATTTGATTTTTTAGCCGTTTATTAAGTTATAAATGGCCTTGAGCGTACCATCATCAGCGAGCTTAGTTTCTATTACATACCTGCTTATTAATATGATGATACGTCTCTAATGTCGATAGTTACATCCAGTTGGCGGTGTTATCTGCCGTTGCTGGATGGTTTTCATACCAGTGCTTGGCGATTTCATCGCGGCGGCATACCCAAACATCGGGTTTACTGGTGATATATTTTAAAAACTGTTTGAGCGCAGTGATACGACCAGCGCGACCGATGATACGGCAATGCAAGCCAATCGTTAGCATTTTTGGCTCGTTCTTACCGTCTTTGTCGCCTTCTTCATACAAGGTATCAAAGCTGTCTTTTAAGTACTGGTAAAAAGGTTCAGCGTTGGTAAAACCAGGGCTAGAAGCAAAACGCATGTCATTGGTCTCAAGTGTATAAGGGATAACCAAATGCGGTTTACGGGCGATTTTACTGCCTTCTTCTACTTTGACATTGAGCCAGTAGGGGAGTTCATCGGCATAAGAATCCGAGTCATAAATATAGCCACCTTGTGCAGCGACCAGTTCGCGAGTATTGGGGCTATCACGACCGGTATACCAACCGAGTGGCTGCTTACCAAGCATGCTCTCAAAGATTTCAGTGGCGCGGCGTACATGTTCGCGTTCAGTCTCACGGTACATATCCTGATAAGTAATCCAGCGTAGTCCATGACTGGCAATTTCATGACCATCTTCTAAGACGCGTTCAACGATATGCGGTGTCTTTTCAGCAGCAGCAGCACAAGTAAAGGTAGTGATCGGTAAGCCGTACTCTTTAAAGGTATCTAATACACGCCAAACGCCAACACGACTACCGTACTCAAATGCAGACTCAATAGATTGGTGACGATTGAGAAACTCAGGCGTACCTAATACGTCAGATAAAAAACGTTCTGACTGACCATCGCCATGAATGACGCTGTTTTCTGCACCTTCTTCGATATTAAGTACAAACTGCACCGCGATCTTAGCGCCACCTGGCCAGTTAGCCTTTGGTGGATTACCGGCATAGCCTTTTAGGTCACGCGGATAGGCATCCTGATTAAAATCGCTGGTTATTTTTTTTGTCATTATGATTATCCTAGATAAACTAAAACGAAATAGGGTAGAACAAGAAGTGCGGTCTTTTATTTGAGCCATAGTATCTGAACTTTTATAAAGCTAGATAGGGTCAAAAACCATACTGTGATAACGCTGGCTTCGATATAAAAACCAGCGTTAGGTAGATTGTTAAACGGTTTGCTTATAACCCTGAGGTATACTCGAGTAATTGCTGACGCTCGTCATCTGTCATATTAGTCAGGTTACCAAAAGGCATATATTCTGTTTGTACCGCCGTGATGATTCTTGCTTTATAGGTTTTTAGATCTGCTGGAGTTTCTAAAACAATACCGGCTTGAGGTACATTAAACATTTCGTGAGTGGGTTGCACGGCATGACAAGTAGTACAACGTTCATGAACAATAGCCATAGCAGCATCATCAGCAGATGCAGACACTGGGACGGCTTCGGCCGCGTTTTCATCATTACTAGCAGCATCAGCTTCTGCTTCTGCACCATCAGCAGGTGGCGTATCTGTCGGTGCTGCGTCTTCTGCTGGAGCAGTTGCACTGACGGCAGGGGTTGGTGATTTCTCAATTGGTGTCGGACGCATCCAAATAATTAGTAATACGGTTGCTATCGCAGGAACCACTAAGAATTTTGGTTTATTGCGACCCAAGTGTTTTTCGTTGAAGTAATGACGAGCAGTTGCAGTGATAATACCGACGAATACCAATACCAACCAGCCATGCGCATGTGAATACATCATTGGATAGTGATTACTAATCATGATAAAGATTAGCGGTAGAGTAAAGTAGTTATTCATCACCGAGCGGTTTCTGGCCATTAATGCTAAAGCTGCTACATCTGGACCTGGTTTTACGCCACGACTTACACAATCTACCAATGCGCGCTGAGCAGGCATAATTCCAAAGAATACGTTACCTGCCATGATTGTACCTAAAATGGCACCAACATGGATAAAGGAAGCACGGTCACTAAATAACTGATAAGAACCCCAAGTGGCAATAATCATTAATATAAAGATAGTGACACTAAAAACCAGTTTATTTTTGCCGATACTGCTGCGTACAATGGCTTCATAAATAAAGTAGCTGCCAAATAAGAACAGTAAACTGGTAGATATGGCACCCACACTGCTACCAAAATCCACTTTACTTGGATCAATCAAGTACGCTGTGGCATTGATATAGTACACGATGATAAGCATCATCATACCGGTCAGCCAAGTGGTGTAGGCTTCCCATTTGAACCAATGCAGTGTTTTTGGCATTTCTTCAGGTTCGAGCTTGTACTTGGCAATTTCGTAGAAACCACCACCATGAACTGCCCAAAGGTCACCTGAAATGCCTTTTTTGGCTTTCCACTCTGGTGGCTTCTGAAGACTCATGTCGAGCCATACGAAGTAAAAAGATGCGCCAATCCATGCTACACCAGCGATAACGTGAAACCAGCGGAAGAATAAACTTAGCCAATCGAGAAGATATGCACCCATGTTGTCAATGTCCTTTTATATTGTTATATCTTGGTAACTCGTAACGACTTTTGCTCACCTTCGTTATTATAAAAGATTGTGATACAACGTAGCGATACCAGCATTATTTATTTGGTCTTAAACCACTGACCTCACTGTCAGACGTTTAGAGTTTACAGCGCTCGTTTAGCCTTATTCGTATAAGGCTTCGAGTGATAAAGCGATAAAATTATGAGCCGCGATAGGTACTATAACCATGTGCGCTAAGCAACAACGGCACATGGTAATGATTCCCATCACTGACCATAAAGTCGATAATAACTTGCGGATAAAATGCAGTGAGATTTTGTGCATCAAAATAAGACTGCGTATCAAAAGTCAATGTATAGCGACCAATATCAATATGATATTCAGCGATATCAATGGATGGGTCAAACGCCCAGCTGTCTGGTGCCACGCGACCATCAGCGTTGGTAACGCCATTGGCCAATAGTTTTGCTTCACCGCTCGCAGACACACGATGTAGTGTTACAGCGATATCAGCAGCTGGCTTACCAAGATGCGTGTCTAGAATATGTGATGATAAAGTAGCGGACATAATAATTCCTTTTATATGTGTGGAAAAAAATGAGTCTAACTCTAAAGTTAAGTTTAAGCGTCGCTTAGCATTTTCTGCAAACGTAAGCGGGTTATTTTGTTTTGTTCAGCTGCTGCATTGCCCAGTTCTGTTTCACGATCATTTGGCAAGCGAGCGAGTAATAAGTCAAGCATTTCTTGCGCGCTTTTACCCGTAGCATAAACAATAAAGATAAAACCAAATTTATCGAGGTAGTCTTGATTGCCTTGTGCTAAGGCTTCAATCACAGCGTCATCAGCGTTATTAGCACCTGATTGCTCATGTGCGGCGCTATCTTGCGTATTACGATATTTCTCTTTTAATGAGTCAACATTACCAATCTGTGGATGACCGTCAAAGGCCTCTAATAAATTGGCTTCTTCTGTTTGCGCCTGGCCCCATGCTGCATCGCTTGCGCTCATTAGAGCATCTACATCTTCAAACGGACGCGCATCTGCCAATAGACTCGCCCAACGGCTGCTAGTGCAACAGGTCAGGAATTTCGAGGTAGCATCGGCTGGCGACAGGGCATTGAGTTGCGATAGTGATAAGCTCACAGTGATATCCTTATCTTTTGACACAAAAAAGTTGAATGATACGAGTTTATAATTCGATTGATATAAGTTTATAAAGAGGATCATTTCTCTTGATTACATAAATCAGGGTAAAAACCCATGTTAAAGTAGTATCGAATGAGTCGTAATTGGTTTAATATTAACCATTCTGCTTAAACCTGACCATTTGGTCAACTACTTTATGAAAAATATTTTATATTTGCTTGCCATGTTCCATAAAAATTAGCGTATTAATCTATTAGTTTATCTTAAATTCACGCTGGAATATGGTTGTTTATTCACATTAATGTCTAACGGTTCATCCTATGACTCAAAACGCTAAATCAAACGCACCATCATCCTCTGAGAGCGCTGTACACCGTAATCAGCAGGATATTCGTGCACACAATCAAGCACTGATTTTGACCGCTGCTGAAGAAGAATTTGTATTGCAAGGCTATCGCGGTGCCACGATGCAAGGTATCGCCGATCGAGCGGGTTTGCCAAAAGCCAATATTCATTATTACTTTAAGAATAAAAAAAACCTGTATAAGGTTGTTTTGCTTTCTATTATTGAAGAGTGGAATGAGGGCTTGGTGACGATGACGGTGGACAGCGATCCCAAAACAGTCATCGAAAAGTTTGTGCGTACCAAATTACATCAAGCCTTTGCTCACCCAAATCGGCATAAGCTGTTTGCGCTTGAGGTCATCGGTGGGGCATTACATCTACATGACTTTATGTCGACGGTGATGAAAGAATGGGCGCTTGATAAAACTCAAGTGATGAAAACATGGCACGAACAAGGCAAAATCGCTATCGATGATCCATTGCAGCTGTTGATTTTAATTTGGGCCACGACGCAGCGCTACGCTGAATTTGAAACAGAAATCGTCGGCTTGATGAACAAGACTGAGTACGATGAACAAGATGAAGCACGGGCTGCTGACTTTCTAGTGCCATTCATTTTACGTGGCTGTGGCATTGAATAGCGATTACAGCTAGCTAGCGTTGCCGATATTATTTATGGATACCAAGCTAAAGCCTCAGTAGTTTAATACTATTGAGGCTTTATTTTATACATCATGATGAAGCATTTGTAAATCAGCTACTAAGACGCTTTTTTTCTAAGCGGTTTTAGGCCGTCTTCGATATGCTGCTCTTCAGTATCATATTCGACACCATAGTTCTTCGGCAAAATCACATCGAGCGCAATGGCTATTACCCCTGACATGGTCACTGCTGAGCCAAAGATATTGCGGAACAGTTGTGGCATTTGCGCAAAGACATCAGGAACAAACGCAACACCTAGACCCAGACCCAATGAGGTGGCAATGATTAACACATTACGATGGGTAAAGTTCACTGTCGAGAGGATACGAATACCCGCAGTCGCTACAGTAGCGAACATCAACAGCGTTACGCCGCCAACCACCGGCTTTGGCAACTGAGTAAAGATAGCACCTAAAACAGGAAACAGACCCATTATAAATAAGATACCTGCCACATAAAAGCCAACATAGCGACTGGCAATACCAGTCATTTGGATGACACCATTATTCTGGCTAAATGTGGTTACGGGGAAGCTGTTAAATATACCAGAAATGGCGGAGTTGACACCATCACCTAATACGCCGCCTTTGATACGTTTCTCATATAGTGGGCCTTTTATCGGCTCACCTGAGATCATCGACGTTGCGGTCAAATCACCTGAGGTCTCGATACTGGTAATAATATACATAAAGGCAATAGGAATAAAGGCTTGCCAATCAAAACCAAAACCAAACTTAAAGGGTACGGGTACCGTTAATAAAGGGGCTTCTGAGACCAATGAAAAATCAATACGGCCCATAAATGCTGCTACTATTAGACCTAACATTAAACCGATAAAAATAGCACTTGAGCGAATGACTTTATTATTAACGATACTGATTAGCACCACGCTCACTAACACACCGCCGCCTAGTAGTAAATTCTCCATACTACCAAAGTTTTCAGCACCAACACCCCCTGCTAAATCGGTTAGACCTGTTTTGGTCAACGACAGACCAATGGTGACAATAACACAACCGGTAACGATTGGACTCATCAAAGATTTAAGCTTAGTGATGAACTGACTTAAGAAAATCTCAACGAATGCCCCGAGGAAGGTAACCCCAAAGATAACGGAGAGGATTTCTTCAGGACTACCGCCTTTGTTTTTGACTACAAAACCTGCTGCTAATACTGCTGCTAGGAAACCAAAGCTAGTGCCTTGGAGTGCCATTAGCCCTGACCCGACAGGGCCAACTTTACGGGTTTGAATAAAGGTAGCAACCCCCGATACCATTAGGGCCATACTGATTAGGTAGGGAATATGTTCGCCTAAGCCTAACGCGCCACCAATGATTAATGAGGGAGTGATGATACCAACAAAAGCGGCGAGTACGTGTTGAACCGCACCTAAAAATGCTTTTGGAGGAGCAGGACGGTCATGTAGACCATACAATAAATCCGGGTTTCCTTGAGTATTTTCACTCATCTTAACTTCCTTGTGAAGTGAGTTATAGGCCAAGCTCTGTGCAGATGATTAAGCAAAGTTTTGAATCCATATATGAGATGAAAAAAATGCTGTCTCTGTAAAAATTAGCATTGCTAATTCATCTGACAGAGAAGTCTGTTTACATTTATGCCAATAACTAGCAGATAGCTATTGTCTTTTAATCTGATCAGTAATTGTTATTTAAACTTGACTAATTGGTCAACTATCTAAGGGTATATGTAAACGGCTGCCTATTGCAATGTTTTTTTTCATATTGGTGCGTTTATTTTATTAATAATAACGATTAATTATAAGAACATAGCGCAAGTCAGTGGAAAAAATACTTTTTATCGTTCAATTTCCTGAGCATGAGGCGTGAATAGTCGTTACCTAATAACTGAATAGCCAGTCTCCCAAACCCAGCCATATTTTCAGCGGGCCCATTTTTTAATCGTAAATTTCTTACATTAATTATTGCCAAATTGTTAATACTTCGTTATTATGCCCTCAACATTACTTATGGACTAGATTATAATTATAATCCGGTTAATCAGCTAATCGATGTTGATACCAATGTCTATCAAACAAAGACGAAAATCTCACGAGATACAGATTATACGGTAAACCCTGGTTATGACTGGGAAGCCGAGGTCAAAACTACAGGCGGTAAAATTCAGAATACCAGTGTGATTGATAGCAGCATCGTTGAGGGTATCACTGGTTCGCATAAGCTAATCGCTGGTGTTGAACATTACAAAAAAGAGTCTGAAATGGCACGTGACTCTGCCAAAACAGGTAGCGATGAAGCTCAAAACACCTCTGTGTATTTAGAAGACCAATGGCAGATGGGTAAATTTAGCCTAACGCCAGGTATTCGCTATGATCGCTATGAGTCTCCAGATTTCGTTGCTGATGGTAAAGTATTTAACAACGTCGTCGGTGGATTGGCCGCCAGCTACGAGGTTGCCCCGAGTACTCAGCTATTTGCCAGTTATACCCAATTGTTTAATGGTCCAGATTTGAGCCAAGCTATTTTTAACCAAGATGGCACTGAGACTTATGTAAATGATGACTTAAAAGCAGAAGAAGGTGATAACGCCGAGGTTGGTGTTGTGACCACATTACGTGGTTTGACCACTGCTGATGATGCACTGCAATTAAGTGGTAAATACTTTGAGACCAATATCGAGAACTATATTGAATATGTACGTGCAGGCAAAAATAAAGTTGGCTTAGATTGTGCGACAGGTGCGTCAGGCGGTAGTTGCCAAGGTGCAATTAATAAAGACGAAGACTACAAAATCAAAGGTGTCGAGCTTGCCGCCGATTATAAGATGGATGACTTTAGTATGGGCTTGAGCTACGCTCATGCACGTAGTAAAGGTAAAGATAGCGGCTATAGCATCTACTCACAAACAGGCAGTAGCTCTGATTCGGGCGATAAATACATGCTCAATCTGGCTTATGAGCCAACAGACACTACAGAGCTAGGCTGGCGCAGTACCTATGTTGCTTCAGTAACTCCGAATACGGGTGGCGATGACATCGAAAAACCAAGCTATGACGTCCATGATATTTTTATGAGCTATTCGCCAAAACAGATAGAAGGAATAAAAGCAACAGTTGGTGTATACAATATCTTTGATGAAAACTATGCCAATCATGCGTCACGTATCGTTGCGCCACGTGACGATGGTACTTTAAGAACTGACTTTGAGCCAGGTCGTAACATCAAAGCTTCTTTAACCTATCAGTTCTAAACCAAACTACTTTACTCATTAGTAGTAAAAAGACCACTTATATTATATAGGTGGTCTTTTTTTATGGCTTATATAATTTGTGAATGTTCAACACGCCTTAATTGTATTTACACTAATTTTTTATGGTTAGACTCTATATAGCTAGATTCTATACTTATACTGTATCGACAATCACTGGACGACCTTGATGATTTAAAACAGTCACATCGACGTTATATAACACTTTCATTGTTTCTTGTGTGAGTACATCCACAGGCGCTCCTGTGGCTAGCACGCGACCTTCTTTCATCGTCACCACGGTGTCGGCGAATTGCGCCGCTTGATTGATATCGTGCAAGACAATCACCACGGTTTTATTTTGACCATGGCTCAACTCACGCAGCTCACGCATTAGGCGCCCAGCATGGTACATATCCAGATTATTTAGCGGCTCATCGAGCAGTAAATACGGCGTATCTTGGCAAACAATCATCGCAATCAATACCCGTTGTCGCTGTCCACCCGATAACGTCGACAAAAAGCGCTCAGCCAAAGGCTCAAGCTCAAAACGTTCTATAATTTCCTGCACTTTTTGTTGATCGTGCGCGGTTGGCTGTCCTTGGTGGTAGGGATAGCGACCAAACATCAGCAGCTCGTGTACACGTAGCCGTCCTTGTACTTGGTTGTCTTGTCCAAGCATGGCGACAGTCTTGGACAAGGTTCGCGCATGACAGCTGACAATATCGTGCTCAGCGAAACGCACCTGCCCAGATTGAAGCGGCTGCAGGCGTGCCATCACCGAAAATAGAGTGGATTTTCCCGCGCCATTGGGACCAATTAAGGCGATAATTTGGGCACTTGGTAACGATAAAGTGATGTCATGTAAGATTTGTTGTTTGCCAATATGGTACGAGATGTTATCCAATTTAATCATAGGGGCTTCTTGTTTTTAGATAAATTTTGATCAGTTTTTTGGACTGGTATTACTGGCGACGTTGGCTTATAAAAATCAATATTAAAAATACCAAGCCGCCCGCCAATTCAATCACCACTGACAGTACGCCCGCCATGCCCAATACTTGCTCAAATACGGTCTGACCCAATACCAAGCAAATCATGGCCACCAAGCTGACCAGTATCAGTCGTTCGCTATGATACATATGGCGAGCAATGCGATTGGTTAAAGCGCAGACTAATAAACCAAAAAAGGTTACTGGACCGACCAATGCTGTCGCCGTAGCGACTAATACCGCAATGATGGTTAATAGCCCAAATGCCAGGCGTTGATAATGGATACCGAGGTTAATCGCTTGGGGCTTACCGAGCATCAACACATCGCACTGATAGCGCCAGCGCCAGATAAATAGCCCACTGATGACACAAATAAATAGACTGATACCAAGCAACTGTGGATTGACGGTATTAAATTGCGCATAGCTGGCAGATTGCACCACCACAAAGTCATCGGGGTTAATCAATCGTGCAATCAATGCCGATAAACTACGAAACAGCACGCCAAAAATAACGCCGACCAATATCAGCCGCGTCAAATCCTGACTGCTCTTGGAGAATAGCAACCGAAATAATAGCAATGATGCGCCAAACATTAAGAATATTTCAAGCGAGAATTTGGCAATCGGATTGATACTGGTAAAGCTGATCGCGCCCAAAAAGAACACCAATAAACTTTGCAGCAGCACATATAACGAATCAAAGCCCAACAGTGATGGCGTCAAAATAGGATTGTGGGTCAAGGTCTGAAACAGTAGCGTCGATACCCCGATAGCATAGCCAACCACCATCAGCGCCAGTAATTTTTTGCCTCGTAGCGGTAACGCAAAATCCCAATGACCGTTGACGTTGAGGGTTAAAAACAGAACCATCGAGATCAGCAGCACAATGGCCGCAATCGATTTTGGGTGATTGACGATGAATGTCCAAAATTGCGCTAGACGACTCTGTTCAGAAGAAGAGGTGTCATTATTATTTTTTTGAGTACTGTTTCTCGAGCTATTACTTTTTGAATAACTATTCTCTGAGCTACTATTTTTTGCAGCGCTAGGCGTAAAGGGTGAAAACATGCGCGAATCCTATAGTGCCAAGCTTATCTGGTAAAAAAGAGAGATAAGTGAAGAGGGTAGATAACTGATAACAGGGTTGAGTGACTGTTTTTATTGCTCGGCAGGCGCACGTAATAATAGCCATAAAAACAGCACGGTACCGACCACACCAAAGACCGTCGCCACAGGTACTTCAAACGGATAGCGAATAGAGCGACCAATAATATCGCAGAGCAGGACAGCTGAGGCACCTAATAGCGCAACTGCGGGCAAGCTACGACGTAATTTATCACCCATCAATCGACTGACGATATTGGGCACGACCAAACCAATAAATGGAATCATGCCCACCGTTACCACGACAACGGCACTCATCATCGCCACCATCCCAACGCCAAGCCATGTGACTTGGCGTTTACTAATGCCCAAATTGAGCGCGATATTATCGCCCAAACCAACGATGGTCAGTTTGTCGGCGATGATATAAGCCAACACACACAGCCCACCTGTCAGCCACAGTAGCTCATAACGACCAGCTAATACGCCAGAGAAGTCACCAAATTGCCATACACTTAGCATTTGTAACGACTCAGTTTGATAGGCGATAAACGTCGTCACCGCCTCGATGATACCGCCAAAGACAATGCCAATCAGTGGAATCATCAAAAAGTCAGTAGGCGGGATGCGGTGAATCAGCAGCATAAATAACATCATGCCAAATACAGCGGCGACGGTTGCCACGCCCATTTTGACGATAAGCGCACTGGCTGGAAACAGCAAGCTGACCACCAACAGCCCTAGCGCCGCACTTTGGGTGGCACCAACCATCGATGGCTCAACGAAACGGTTTTTTAACACCACCTGAATAATCATCCCCGCTACTGCCATCGCGATACCGGTTAAGATAATGGCAATGGTACGCGGTAGTCGGCTGACCAACATTAACGAGCTATCCGAGTTGGCGCTATGACTGATGAGGCTTTGTAGGATACCTGACCATGAAAAATCCGCCACACCGATTGATAGGCTTAATAACACCAAAAACCCCATAATAATGAGGCTACCGGTGTTTATTAACCATGGCGGTATAGCGGCACGTCGAGGGTTGGTACTCAAACCTTTACTAGTGCTTTTTTGCCAGTGCGGTGAAGCGATTGGCAACGAAGCACTGGTTTTAGCGTGGGGTTTAGCGTGGGTATGAGCACGATGTGAAAATAACGACATAACTTATACTGGCTTAAAATGAGGTGCTAATCATCGATTAACAACAATGGCTTGCATGGTTATAGCGTTTATTTTGCGCTAGCGAATGCGTCTTTAATGGTCGTCAAATCTTGCATCCACTGATAATAGCCACCGAATGCTAGGTAAGAGTCTGGGCTCAAGTAAACCACTTGATCTTTACTCCATGCAGTGGTTTGCGCGACCAATGGGTTGTCCAATACTGCTTTAGCACCAGCGCTATCTTCACCAATCGCTGCGCTGCGATCAACGACAAACAACCAGTCTGGATTGGTTTTTTGTAAGTATTCAAAAGACACTGGCTGACCGTGGCGCGCATCCGATATTGACTCGTCTGCAATGGGTATATCCAGTACAGTATGGATAAAGCCGTAGCGCGATTTAACGTTATAAGTAGAAAGTTTATTACCATTAACCATGACGACTAGGCCTTTGCCTTTATCCTTGGTTAAGGTTTTAGTCTCATCGATGAGACCGTCGATATTACCTTGCAGCTTAGCCGCCTGATCGCTCTTACCAAACAAAGCGCCCAAATCATGCAAACGCTGTTTACTTGATTCATAAATATTCGCGGTATCAATACTCATATCCAACGTCGGTGCGATACTGGATAGCTCATTATATTTTTCTGCCATACGCGAGCCGACCAAGATCGCTTGCGGCTGCATCGCATTTAAGTCTTCAAGATTGGGCTCAAATACGGTACCGACTTCTTTGGGCTCAGGCTGTACTTCAGAATGTAAGTTATCTAGATGTAGCCCGCTCGGCATACCATCAACCGCCACATCAAGCGCTGCTAAATCTTGTAACAAGGTCATGTCATAAACCACCAACGGCGAGGGGTTCATTGGTAGATCGACCTTGCCTTTTACCGTATCGACTGAGATTTTTTCAGCAGAAACAGCATCATTATTGTCAACATTTGAGGCAGAATCAGCCGTTTGGTTTTCAGCCTTAGTTTCTGTTGGCTCCGCATCGCTCGAATCAGGCGAGCTACAGCCTGCTATACCGATGGTGGTAAACAGTGCCGTCACCATGACAGCCAATAAGGGACGTTTAAAAAGAGGGGTAGAAGAACGGCTAGATAATGAATTAATAGACATAAATGACTCGGTATATCGTAGGTTTGGAGAATGTGAAAAATAAAAAGAGCTTGTTTAGCGTGATTGTGCGCGCTAGATACTACTCGATAGTAATACCTTAAGACTTCTTGTTTTTTATTGCTGTTTTTACGCTTAAGGATTAGAGCGCTTAAAAATTAATATGCTTATGATAAAGTAATTGAGACTTATTATCAATACAGATGATAATGGTTTTTATTAACGATAGCTGAATGGTTTGCTAATATACTTCAATTATAT
>NZ_JBQSXN010000059.1:0-19309 GCF_052378235.1 Psychrobacter sp. AOP3-A1-26 | reverse complement strand
GTTAAATGGGAAAAAGGCGAACAAGAAAACATTGTTCTTTAAAGCAGTTCTTTAAAACAGTCCCTTAAAGTAGCTCTTTAAATTAATTCTTTAAGCTCGCTCAAAACAAACCTATCGTTCTGGTAGGTTTGTTTTTTATGGGAAGAAAAATCGATACCATATCTACTGGTAGTGGAATAGCAGCTAATGTCGTATTGACTGCGGTTTTTTCCCTATCTTCACATTTGCCAAGACTAGCCCTGACAAAATCAATATCATTGCCAACATCTTCCACCACGTTACTACCTCCCCTGTAAGCAGCACTGAAGTTACCATCGCAAATATTGGTACCAATAAAGCATATGGCATAACCTTAGAGGCCGTATTTTGGCTAAGCAGATAGGCCCATAGTCCAAAGCCAATGAGGGTTGAGATGTACACGATAAATCCAAGCGACAGCCAAGACTTGAGTGATGCCCCTGTAAACGTCGTCAACTGCCATGCAGCGGTCTCAAACATGAGAGAAGAAAAAACGCAGAGCGGTGAGCATCAGTGGTGGAAAGCTCTCAAGCCCCCATGCAATAAAGGTAAAGTTCACACCCCAAATAAAGGCAACCAGTACAGCTAAGGCTGTGTGTAAAGGAGTCATATCATTAGCCTAGGACATTATGGTTAATATTATATTTCTCAATTGACTCACTACTCTGCTTAGGATAACAACAGTGGAAATTGATAAAGTTCAGCATAAACCAGCGTACTAATAAATATTCCAATCCCACTAAGCCAGATCATATATATATGTGAAGACGCCCACTCGAGTTGCCAACTAATTTTATTTTTTGCGCTTAACCACTCTGTGACACTGATGCCAACTGTTAACCACAACGCACCCACTAAATAGCCGCCTAATACGTCACTTAAATAGTGTTCATTTAGTACAATTCTACTTAACCCTACCAATATCATAAAAAATATAGCGATAATAAATATACGAGTTTTTTGGGAAAAATTTTGATTAAACCGAATAAGCAGATAGGTGACGAACCCATATAAAGCAACCGTAATCGTAGCATGACCACTTGGAAAAGAATGGGTGTGCTCAAACAGTAAAATATTGGCAGGTCGCTCACGTTGAAATAAAGACTTACTCAAAAAAGTAAATGCAGCACTGCCTAAAGTGGCAACCATCAATCCTATGATTACATAGCGTTGCCGAATCACCCAGCAGACTATCGCAGTGAGCAGCATCACCAAAACGGTCATGGGAGTAGAAGCAAAGCTGGTTATTTGGATAAAAAAGTTAATAATGTCAGAGTCACGCAGTAAGCTCATTTGCGCCGATACAAAATAATCTGTAGCCACAATAGGTTTCAACGTGGCCACGTCTTCAACCAGTCCTAAAAACAAGGCCAGTATATAGCCCATCACTATGAATAAAAGTGTCAATGACAAACCGTGAAAATGTCGTAAATCGAACCGTTGTGACAGCATTAAATATAGCTTAGGATACCTATCTTTAAATTGAATAATGTACGTATTTTTTCCAAGGTAGCGTTTTATGATTACCCAATAGCGAATCGCTTGAGCAAGAAACCTCTGTCCATAACGAATAATCAGATACTGCAAAACCAACAAAACACTGATAACCAGAAAAAGCAGAAAACCTAAAGCGAATAATGGCTGATTTTCTTGTATATATGACATCGTTATTGAACCTTCTCCGAGACTACCCCGAATTCTATTGCATTATTTTTTAGAGCAAACCCCAAAACCCTCAATAATCTTATGGATTGAATTTTATACCAATGGACATATCGTTAGCGAAGCTGACAGTATGCGCCAAAATCTGGGTATTTTAGCAAAGCAGTACTATGCAACATCAGCCATTATTATCACGGACGCCGGTATCTCCAAGTTGGGCTATGTTAATATAGCAATATTTCGAGTCTTGGTGGGTGGACCAATTACTGTATTTAGACATAACCTCGCACTGACTAAAGCTTCTCAAAACCTTTATAAAACGTGGCTTAGTCAAAAGCCATATAACCATATAACCATAAATAATGCTAATAAAACAGCCCCCGATGTAGCGAGAGCCGTTTTATTCTTTAACTATCGTTAAGTAGAAGACCCTGTTTTAAAGCGTAGTAACCGCAAAGCATTCAGCGTAACCAGCACAGTAGCGCCAGTATCAGCCAATACGGCAATCCAAAGTCCTGTAATGCCGAGCACCGTTGTTATTAGAAATATACCTTTTAAGCCCAGTGCAAAGATGACGTTTTGATGGATATTTCTCATGGTGGCGCGGGATAAGGCAATAAGGTTCGCAACGTCCATCACGCGGCTTTTTAATAGTGCGATATCAGCCGTTTCGATAGCCACATCCGTACCACTACCCATCGCAATGCCGACATCTGCCGTTGCCAAAGCGGGTGCGTCATTGATGCCATCACCAATCATTGCTATTTTACTATTGGCTTGCATCTCGCTAAGTAGACGCAGCTTATCTTCAGGTAACAGTTCAGCCTTCCACTCTATATTCAACTGATTGGCAAGCGCTTTTGCTGTACGGCTATTGTCGCCTGTAAGCATGACAGAGCGCACATTCATCTTGTTAAGCCGTGCAATAGCTTGCTGTGCATCCTCTCGCAACTCATCACGTAGAGCCACCAACCCTAGCGCCTCACTCGTTTGCTCATCAAACAAAATCGAAACCGTCTTGCCGTCATTTTGTAGCGTTTCAATTTGAACCTGCTGCTCAGCTGACAACATAACTTTCTCAGCTACGTAGACGGGTGAGCCGATAGCTAAAGAACGTCCAGCGACAGTTGCATGAACGGCTTTACCTGCAGTAGCAGAAGCATTAGAGGCATCAGGTATAATCACCTTAGCGGCTTTGGCATGATCCACAATAGCTTGAGCAAGAGGATGACTAAAAGCGGAATCTACACTCGCAAACAGTGCCAATAATTTATCTTGATCCTCAGCGTCTATATGTGATTTTGTGAAGCCAATAATATCGGTTACCCGTGGTTTGCCTTCGGTCAGGGTACCCGTTTTATCAAAAGCGATGGTACTGACCTGACCTACCAACTCCATGACATTACCGCCTTTGATAAGCAGTCCATGACGCGCACCAACGGCCAAACCTGAGGCAATAGCAGCGGGTGTTGATAGTACTAGAGCGCAAGGACAGGCAACCAGTAATAGCGCGAGACCACGATATAGCCATGTCGCCCACTCTCCTCCCATCAGCAGCGGTGGAATGATAATGACTAAGGCAGCAATTGCCATGACGATAGGGGTATAGTAGCGGCTAAAGGTCTCAATAAAGCGCGCGGTCGGTGCTTTGGACGCTTGCGCCTGCTCCACAAGCTCAATAATACGCGCAATCGTATTATCCGCAGCCGTTTTCTCCACACGTATTTGTAGCACTCCATCAACGTTGATAGATCCAGCAAAGACATCATCGTTTATGGTCTTGGCAACAGGAACAGATTCTCCCGTCACAGGCGACTCATCAAGGCTGGATATACCTTGGATAATGACTCCATCAGCAGAGACTCTATCACCAGGACGCACGAGAACTTTATCGTTAACCTGTAATGAAGTTGCCGCTACCTGACGTTGTTGCCCTTGCGCGTCCAATAAGATAGCCGTCTTTGGCACTAGTGACGATAAAGCTCTGATCCCTGCGCGAGCACGATCAGCCGCGACGCTCTCTAACAACTCACCAACAGAGAATAAGAATACCACGGCAGCGGCTTCTTCAGCTTCACCAATAATAAGGGCACCGATAGCAGCAACGGACATGAGCATTTCGATTGAAAAAGGCGAACCTGTTGACGCCAGTACAAAAGCTTTACGGACAAATGGCAGGACACCAATAGCCACAGCAGCCACAAAAGCCCATGCGCCATATTCAGGGAAAATTAAAGACAACACATATGCTGCGCTCATCAAAAGCCCAGTACCAACGACCTGCTTGCCCTTTATGGTCTGCCACCAGCGCTTATCGTCTACAGCTGCTTGACTACCATCAATGCCCACCTTATTTTTTTGGTCGGTTAACTCTGACACACCAAACCCCAGACGCTTAATGGTTTTTTTGATCTCTTCAACGTCAGTCGTTGCATCAGGCGCTAGGGTTAGCTCTAGCCTTTGGGTAGCAAAGTTTAGCTGCACCTCAGAGACGCCATGCATACGTATTAGCGCCCTCTCAATTTTGCCAACACAACTCGCACAGTCCATACCTTCAATATGATATTGCATAATCATTTATCCTTTTATTGAAGGCATTATGAACCCTGTAGTGGCTTCAGAGTCAAGGTTTTTGACAACAAGGCAGTTTGATTTTCTATCATCAAACTGCCTTGTTGTTTTAGATTATAGAGGGCATTATTTGAAGAAATAAAAATGCTTATAGCGGCAGTAGTTTCTACTGCCGCTATTATAAGAAAGAGAAGTTATTACTGGAGCCTTTACGCAGCCAAAATGCTAACTCTTAATTTTGGCTATGCAGTATACTGGGGCCTGTCCTCATTTTGAAAATGGTGATACGCCCTAGAGTTTTATCGCTCAAGACTCGTTCTGTCACCTACACGCCCCCTGCCCCTTTACTTGATGCCTCGCTATTTTCAACCAATATCGCCGCAGCACTTTTCTTAAGTATTGCCCATTGCTCATCGTCGACATAAACGCCTTCTTTCCAAGCGCGCTGATGGGTTTCGAACAGCTCATCCGTTGATATTTTATGGTCAAAATACTGAATATCTTGTTCAATATCAAAATTAGAGGTCGCAAGCTCAATTACCATATCATTGGTATTATAATTCTCCTGCCCCTCATTAAAGAAATATAAATCAGGATAGACAAACCTTTTATCCAAAGTAAAGATGGTGTGCTTAGGGGCGCTGCCATTATCCCACTTAGCCAGACAAGCGATGCCTTTTGCCGCAAGAGTTACCAGTTCGCTATAAGCCAGCCAGCGGTTATGACAGTTACGCAAGTAGATTCTGAAATGCTCACGATTGCCCATTTTTTCAATGGCGTAGTCCATCACCACCGGTAAATGACAGACCAGACTGCTGCCATGCAGATCTAAGATGAGCTCTTCCTCAGTTTGATGAACGATATCAATGGCCACATCACGTTCGGACAGTATAAAAGGACTGGCATTATTAAAATGTAAAATACCATTGAGTCCAGCCATCTGTAGCTCCGCTACCATAGAAGCAATAAGATCTGCCTCACCCACCTCACGTTGCAACCCCAAAAAGGCTTTATTCACCATGGTCACGATTTCATTATGCGATACAATCATGTCTCAATACTCCTTATTGGGCAGTTAACGGTAAGGTGGTCAACTCATTTATTTTTGGTAAAAGAGGAAATAGCCATTCATCACTATGCACATCATTGAATAACGGCGCACCTTGGAACAAGGTCACACGCACCCAGCGATCTGAACGTGGATCAAACTTAGTTGCACCAAACATAGACAATTTACAGCGCAATAAATGCATCGGTAATGCGGTTTTTTGCAATACGTTAATCTGAATATCGCCCATCTTCTTATGACCCATCGTCCAAACACGACGGGCGATGGTGCGATATTTTGGCTGGGTTAAGATAAATTCTGATAGCAACTGTTGTGGATTTGCCTGCTGTAACGCTAAATACAAAGTATTCGCTTGTCTGCCAATATCGAGCAAGAACTCTTTATCATCGCCACGCTCTTGTCCACGCACGCCCATTCTCGGCTCTTCTTTATCCTCAGAGCGATACCAAAACCAATAGACATTTTCTTCTGCAGCAAAATCAATGTTGATTGCCCACTGATAACGCGCCTCTAAAACCTCAATTAAGTCTTGAAGGACTTTGCCACTGGGCAGTGACATGGTCTCATCAGCGTTTACTTGCCCTGCAAACTCATCTACAAGATCAGGATAAAGCTCCATCAAGCAAGAGATAATAACCTCTTGACTCTCAAAAATTAAATGATCATTGCGCTGTAAAAAATCAGCCCATGTTTTACACTTTTTGAGCTCAGATGTGAGATTGTTTTGTAGGCTCGTTAATTCCTGCACAATGATGTTATTGATAATAATTTGTGGCTCATTGATAGTAACTACTTCAGAAAAATGCTGAATAGCACGATTCATTAAGCTTGAGAACTGCTGTATCTTATTATTATCCGCTTGATGCTCAATATCACAAACCAATACCGCTTGTAACGCCCCTTCGCGAGTACTTAGCCACTGATCAACGACACAAGGATGATTGATTAAATAAGGCGCCATACCCAAACCAGTGGCATTACCAATACCCAAATATTGCTTAATCTCTGGGTGTAGGCTGACTGCCTTATCGCCACCTTTTTTCTTAGCCAAATAATCGACCCAGTCGAGGCTAAACTCTCGAAGCAAATACACCGCACACATTTGCGCACGAAATGATTGGTTGAAGTCTTCGCTATGATCGAGTGGTTTAAAGTCAAAAATACCAAACTTACCATTGCCATAAACCGCAGTGGTGCGCAGGATATAACCGACTTGCGCCAGTACGTCCAAATCAGGTTGCTGTCCATCGGCAAGCGCACTGACAATATGCTCAAAGACTCGCACGCTTTTATTAGCCCGTGCCAGCACCATCACCATGTTTGAGTTGCGACCGGCTTCTTGTAGCGGCACGTTAGCTTTTAGGTTTGCCAATAGCTCATCGCCAATTTCGCCATAAACCAAAGCAAATGTCACATCCCACTTTTGCGCAATCACGCGATCATTGCGTTCTTCATCGGCAATCTGATTGCAAAACACCACCAAGTGATAAACGTGCTCCGGCGTTTGCAAACGATAGATAACTTGTCCGTAGCCATTGTCATCCAAACCGTTCCAAAAATCTTACTCAAACCTAGCCAATATTGACTATTAGATAGGTTTGACGTTTTCTTTCTGCTTCATTGTCACGCGCTATTTCTCATTTGAGATTTAGACTGACCACGACTCCACAGACTTTTTTAATTGGCGATGGAACTCACCGTCCAATAAACAGGATTATGCAGCTGTTAAAATAACAGTCGCGTTATTTAAAATATTGATGCTGGCGTTGAGGTCACGGTCATGAGAAACCTGACAGTTAGGGCACAACCACTCACGCATTTTCAATGTTAGCTCATCTTTACCAAGGATATGATTGCAGTTTGAACAGGTTTTTGAGCTTGGGTAGAAGGGTCCGACTGATTTCACAACCTTGCCTTGCTCAGTGGCTTTGTAGATAAGCTGTCGCTTAAACTCAAAGAAACCCAAGTCACTGATAGCTCTTGATAGCCGCCTGTTCTTAACCATACCTTTGACATTCAAATCCTCAATCGCAATCACATCGAACTCATTAACCAGACTTGTTGTGATTTGATGGAGAGAATCTTGCCTAATACACCTGATCTTATAGTGCAAACGAGAGAGCTTGGTTTTCGCTTTTTCTCTGTTTTTACTGCCTTTTTTAGTGCGACTGAGCGCTTTGTTTAGCGTTCTTAGTTTTTTAAGGTTTGCTTGAAGTGGTTTTGGCGCTTTAATTTTAGTGCCGTCTGATAAAACCAGTAAGTCGGTAATACCAAGATCAACACCAACGCTTTTACCTGTCTTTTTAGTAGGAATTACAGCTTTTTGTATTTCAACAGCCACACTAACAAACCACTTACCGCCACGTTTAGAGACGGTGGCTGACATGATCTTGCCGTCAAAACGTAAAGCTTCTTTTAAGCGAACCCAGCCCAAGTTTGGGATACGAATGGATTTACCTTTAATGGCAAATTGGTCGTTGGATAAACTGAATCTATCGTCACGGCCTTTTTTACGAGCGGTTGGGTATTTCGCTAAGCCTTTAAAGAAGTTGTTATAAGCATCACCCAACTGCATGATTGCCGCCTGCGGAGCGCATTTGGTCACTTCCAGCATATAGGGGAATAATTCACGCTTAATGGCGTTCAATTCGCGTCTGAGCTTCGCCTGTGAGGGCTTGTTTAGATTTTTAGTATCAACCTCAACGCCTGCGGCCAAACACGCATCACGGTACGCTTTGTCAAGCGCATACTGCCGCTGCCACTCATGCAAAGCCCAGTTGTAGGCTTTTCTCGCCACGCCACAAGCACGAGCAAGGTGATTTGCCTGTACGTTGTTTGGCTTGAGTTCGATAATGTGTCCACGGATCATAATGCTTTTTTAACCGCCTCTATTAATTGTTGGTTTTTCTTGCTGCGAGAGCCGTATAGCCTCGCTGAAAATACGGTGATAATCTCCAATACATCTTGGGCTAATTCTTGCTCAAAACTCAACTCTTCACCTTGATTGATTATTACCACTTCAACGTCACGAGCCTCACACAACATGAAAACCAGTTCTGCACCAAATCGTAAAAGCCTGTCTTTATGGGTAATTACCAGCCGTTCAACTTTATTGCTCAGTATGTCATCAAGCAGGTTTTTTAAGCCTTTCTTTTTATAATTCATTCCACTACCAAGATCGGTAATCGTCTCAAAAGTCCAGCCTTGCCTGGCACAATAAAGTTCCAAAACTTGAGACTGGCGAAGTAAGTCGTCTTTTTGATCACGACTCGACACACGAGCATAAGCAATGGTTTTTCGGTCTAATTTAGGTGGTGTATTCAAGGAATGCGGTCTGATTTCACTTAAATCATATCGCCTATGCCCGTTCTCGGTTCGCTTGGCGACTAACGTACCATCCTCATCCCAACGTCTTAATGTGGATTGAGCAACCCCGAAATGTTTGGCAGCCTCCCCAATACTAACCAGTTTCCCCATAACTTGCTCTCTATATTATAGATATAATCTATCTATTATAGTAATAAATAGGTAGGTTTGTATATGTTTTATTTAACTGTTTGCAACCCCAAAGATGCTTAGTTAGCGTCCAATTTTCTTTATCAATTTTACGCAGGAGCGTACGCACAAAGCTAATACGCGTTTGGTGCATCGCGCCCAATCTCTCAGATTGCATCACTACATCTGGGGTACGAAAGCTGACCGCGTCTAAATTATCGTTGGCTAGCTTTCCATTGTTTGGGTTACTATTACCTAATAAGCTATGTTCCATATGACTCTCACCTTAAATAATATATTAAGCCAATAATTTATCTGCTACTTTTAAATACTGACATCAATGCGTAAATAGGTTATCCGCTATATCCATGACGCATTCAATCGATTTCTTTAGTAGTGTTTTGTCTAGCAAGCTTTTCTTCCGCAATTTTATGATCTGTCTCAACTCGGTTAGGACGATAAAGATCTTGATCGCGTGCCATTTGCTGAGCAATCTTGGGTCCGTTCCATAATGATGGCAGTAGAACGAATGACACCGGTACCGCGGTAATCACGATAAAGGATTGCAAAGCTGTCACCCCACCTGAACCCAGCGAGATTAAAACGATAGCCGTTACCCCCATCATAATGCCCCAAAAGGTACGGATCATAGCGTTGGGCTCGCGCTCACCACTGATAACAACACTGATGGTATAGGTCATTGAGTCGCCGGTTGTGACGATAAAGACCATGGTTAAAATAATAAATAATAGCGAGGTAATTAAGGGGAATGGCAGCTGCTGAGTGACAGCCAACAAAGCACCCGGTAGATTAAAACCTTCAAAAGCGGTACTAACACTACCCGGATTGGCAATCTCAAACGCCAGACCTGAGCCACCAACGACCGTGAACCAAAAGCAGGTCACTAGTGGAGCAATAATACAAACCGTGGTGATTAATTGGCGAATGGTACGACCGCGTGAGATACGGGCAATAAAGATAGCCATCATCGGTCCATAACCCAAGAACCAACCCCAAAAGAATACTGTCCAGCCACCGAGCCAGCCTTCATCACCGCGAAAAGTCGCCATCGGGATAAAGTTATGCACCATCGTGCCAACGCCTTGGATATAACCATTAACAATAAAATTGGTTGGCCCAAACACCAAGATAAAGACCATAAGTGCTACAGCCAACATAACGTTAAAGCGACTAAGTAATTGCATACCGCGAGCCAGCCCACTAATGGCTGAGATGGTATAAAGGGCAATGGCAAAGATGATAATAACGAGTTGGGTAACGAACGTATCAGGAACACCGAATAGTGTATTGAGTGCATAGCTGGTTTGCAGTCCCAAAAAACCAATGGGACCAATCGTACCGGCAGCAACCGCGACAATACAGCAGGCATCAATGATTGCGCCCGTTTGACCATGTAGAACACGTTCGCCAAACATAGGATACAGGAGCGTACGAGGTTTAAGTGGCAAGCCTTTGTCATAATGCAAATGCATTACCACGATAGCGGTCAAGCTACCGACAATCGACCACGCCAAAAAACCCCAGTGCATAAATGACTGGGATAAAGCATTAAATGCACGTTGTTGGATATCAGCAGATTCGCCGTAGAGAGGTGGTGCTGTCACAAAGTGAGCAATCGGTTCAGCGGCTGCCCAAAAGACTCCACCACCCGCAAGTAGCGTACAAAATAGAATCGCCATCCATTTAAAGTTGTCCATTTCAGGCTTGGGTAGATTGCCTAAAATGACCCTTCCGGTGCGACCAGCGCCAACTGCTAACGCAATCACAAAAGCGGCTAACAATAAGATTTGCCAAAAAGGACCAAAAACTTTAGCCGACCACACAAAACCCAAGTCCACTATTTTCGATAAGCGCTCTTCTGCAAAGATCGCCATGAGAACAAAAATAATAATGAAACCACCACTGTACCAAAATGCTGGGTTTTTGAGCCCTAGCGTATCGGATGAGGCTTCTGCATGGGCTGAAGTATCCGCTATCTTAACGGCATCATTAGAGCGTCCTTGCCCATTATCCTTGCTATTAAATCCCTTTAAGTCAGCCATGGTGTGGCTCCATAATGATGTGTCATTTAAATTAGAGAGTTATCTAAACAGTCTTACTTTTCTGATCTTGTCTTGCTCTGCTTTACCTTTTAATAATTCAAATAGTATGTAGCGTCATAGCGCACTAAATACCGCTTAAACATTTAAGCTAGAGGCTTGATACCGCTCTCAAGAAAGTTGAACCAGTTTTGACCGATAATCTTACCGGCATCGGTATCATTGAAACCATGTTGCAATAGACCGTTATAGATATTTTCCATACCGTCCTTGCCAGCAAACCACGGCAGCGTATCAGGCCAGCCTGAATTATTGGCATTACCTTCACCATAATCCATCGCCTTTGACCAACGACCGTTACGCATCCACTCAAGTACTGCTTGTGGTTGGTTAAGACATAAATCACTACCAATCGCTAAATGCTCAACGCCATATTTATCGGCACAATCAGCAATCATGCTACAAAAGTCATTGAGCGTACAGGCGCTGCCATTCGGCAAGTGAAATGGATATAAGCTAAAACCTAACAATCCGCCAGCTTTGGTCAAAGCACTAATAACGGTATCGGATTTATTGCGCAGCGCCTCATGGGCAGTACTCGGATTGGCGTGACTGATACAGATTGGACGGCTCGATATCTCAATGGCCTCAAGCGTTGACTGCTCAGCGCTATGCGACATATCAATAATCATCCCGACGCGATTCATCTCGGCGATTGCCTGTTGACCGAAACGCGTTACCCCAGAATCATTCTGCTCATAACAACCTGTCGCTAGTAAGCTTTGATTGTTATAAGTCAATTGCATAATCAATAAACCTAAGCGGCGCATGACACTAATCAAACCAATCTCATCATCGATAGGCGAGCAGTTTTGCGCGCCAAAGAAGATACCTACTTTGCCTTGTTGCTTAGCAGTCTCAATATCAGCGACCGAATACACAGGCAAGATCAAATCACTATTTTGCTCAAAGCGTGCATGCCATTCCGCAAAGCGCGTTAGGGTTTGACGAGCATTCTCGTGATAGACCAAGGTGGCGTGTACCGCATCGATACCACTGGCTTGTAGCATCTTGAAATAATCACGATCCCAGTGGCTATACTGTAATCCGTCAATGATGATATGGTCTTGGTACATCTCAAACTCCTTTTGAGCTCTTAAAAATAGTGTCTACTGCTCTTAACTATTTAGAATTTTAATGTAGGGTGCGCCCTGCGCACCAATTTAAAAACATATATATTTAATCGGTGCGCAAAACGCGCCTTACGTCTTTATCCCAGCTAATAAAAGCCCATTAATAAGCTTTTTGATAAGCCGTTTTAACGATGGTATAAAACTCTTTGGCGTACGTTCCTTGTTCGCGTGGACCGAAGCTTGACTCTTTACGACCACCGAATGGCACATGATAATCTGTACCTGCCGTTGCTAGATTGACCATCACGCAGCCTGCTTGGACTTGTTCTTTAAACATCGCGCTATTACGCAAACTTTGGGTAATAATGCCGCCAGTTAAGCCAAAACGCGTGTCATTAGTCATGGCAATCGCTTCTTCCAAGTTCTGCACACGCATGACGCAAGCAAGCGGAGCAAATACTTCTTCTTGGTTGATGTCCCAGCTATTATCAGTTTCGGTAAATAAGGTAGGCGACATATAATAACCGTCATGCGGCATGTCTAAACGCTCGCCACCAAAGGCTAAATTGGCACCAACTTGCTTGGCTTTTTCAATCCAATCCATGTTAGACGCAAGCTGCTTGTCATCAACGATTGGACCCATAAAGATACCGTCATCAAGCGCATGACCGACTTTTAAGGTTTTCATTTTTGCAATAACGCCATCAACGAAAGCATCATGAATACCGTCCATCACAATCAGACGTGAAGAGGCGGTACATTTCTGACCCGACCCACCGAACGCGCCAGCAACGGCAGCATCAATAGCCACTTGCAAATCAGCATCGTCAGCGATGACCAAGGCATTTTTACTGCCCATCTCTAACTGGCAACGGACAAAGTTTGGTGCGGTTGCCGCCGCAACTTTACGACCAGTCGCGACTGAACCAGTAAAGCTGACCGCATCGATGTCTTTTGAATTAATCAACGCATCACCAACTGATGAGCCGCCACCAAGTACCAAGTTAAACGTGCCTTCTGGCAATCCTTGACGGTGAATAATTTCTGCCAACGCCACCGCACTGGCTGGCGTTAGATTCGCAGGCTTCCAAATGACGCTATTACCATAGGCTAACGCTGGTGCAATCTTCCAGACAGCGGTAGCAGTTGGGAAGTTCCAAGGAGAAATGATAGCGACGACTCCGACCGCTTCACGGGTTACCTCGACTTTCACCCCAGGACGTACCGAGTCAGCAAGGTCGCCCATTTGGCGTAATACTTCAGCGGCATAATAATGAAAGAATTGACCAGCGCGATAAATCTCGCCTCGACCTTCCGCAAATGGTTTGCCTTCTTCACGTGATAGCAAAGTACCTAGCTCATCACAACGCGCAATCATCTCATCGCCAATGGCTTGTAGAATTGACTGCTTTTTTTCTATGGGCGTCTTTTCCCATTTTGGCTGGGCAAGGCGCGCAGCTGCAATAGCATCTTGTACTTGGTCACTGCTGGCTTGAGCAAACTCACCAATGGTTTCCGTAACATCAGATGGGTTAATATTAGAAATCGTATCGCTACCTGCTTGCCATTCACCGTTGATATAAAGTGAGCGTTGTGGGTCTTGTTGAGTTACTTGAGTTGACATAAGAACATCCTTAATAACAATTTTTAGTGAGTTTATTTAAATAAAAAATACAATAGATTTGGGTCATAAAATAAATAGAAAATTACAAATGAAAGCCTAAGGTACAGCCGCATAAACAACTAGCTCGACCAACATTTCTTCACGCGCCAATCCTGATATTACTAAAGCAGCGCGATTTGGGAAAGGCGCGGTGAAGTATTCAGCATAAACCTGATTGACCACTTTTAGATAGTCGCGGTCAGTGACATAAATTAATACCTGTAATACCGAGTCCTTATTAGTATTAGCACATTCTAGGGTATGCTTTAAATTATCAAGTGTTTGGCGAGTTTGGGCTTCGATACCACCTGCGACCACCTCACCATTTTCATCAATAGGGATTTGCGCAGTATATAAGGTGCCATTATTAGTCACTGCCCACTCAAGTGGCGACTTAGAGGCATATAGCGAGGTTTTTACGGCTTGTTTGGTTGAGTGGGTAGTCATTTCTTATATCCTTTAAGTAGATGGTTGCATCAATCCTTTACTTTCTAACCCTTATGCTACCTATTTAAATATGATAAATCTAACCAATTAAATATTAAATATGATAGATTTAATCTATCACTTGAAGCCATCATGTTTTTTCGAGATATCAGCAAGCATAAAGGTGCTAACCACTATGAAACTGCAGCAGTTAAGACATTTTTTATTTGTAGTAGAAGAAGGCGGCTTTCGCGCGGCCGCCAATCGTGCCAGTCGCTCGCAAGCAGCCATATCAGCATCTATAAAGGAGTTAGAGAAGACGCTGAATCAGCGTTTATTTGAAGTCGGAAATAAAGCGGTGTTGACAAGTTTTGGAGAAAGCTGTGTACCCAAAATTCAGCAGTTCCTTAGTGTTTATCAAGGATTAGAAGATGATTTACAAGCAATCGCCTCAGGGGATAAAGGAAAGATAAGGATTGCCAGCGTGCCATCATTGGTGACTAAGCTACTGCCTAGCGTCTTGGTCGCCTATTCAAAAAAATTTCCGGATATCGAAGTCGTCTTGATAGATGATAATGCGGTGGGTGTGGCAAATCGCTTGCTGACAGGAGAAGTTGATTTAGCATTAGGCAACTGTACGAGTATCAATCAAGCGGATATTGATTTTACTCCGCTCATATCAGACCCCATCGGTGTGGTCTGCCTGAAAAGCAATGAGCTAAACCGTTTATCAGAGCAGCAGTCAAAGTCGTCAAAAACTAAAGCTCAAAAAGGGCTAAAATGGCAGAAGCTAATGACACAGCCATTTATCTATAATGGTACTTGTAAGCTCCTTGAAAATACACCTGCTGAAGCCCTTAATCGCAAGGCTCGCTACACAGTAGAAAACATCACTTCATTGTTCTCGTTATTGAGAAATGACTTAGGTGTCACTACCCTACCGAAACTTGCTTTTCCTTCTAACGAACCTGAGCTGGTTTGGATAAGTTTACTTGACCCCTCTTTAAATAGACAAATTGGTATTTTTAAATTGGCGAATAAAACCATCTCCCCGCCTGCTCAAGCTTTTTATGAGCTGTGTGTGGCATATGTTCAAGAGCACTATTTATTGTAATTGAAAAACCTATGATTTCCTCCCTACTACTCAAAGCGTCTTATCGGTCAATTTAGGGCTATATAAGCTAGTGAACTACCTAAAATCCATTTAAAAAAAAGCTGTTGACCCTGAGTACTTTGTAGGGTCAACAGCTTTTCTATTTTTAGACAAAAGTCTTAATATTGCTTAATTAATCGATCAAACCGCGCTCAATAAGGTGATTAGCATACTGCTCACGTAAGTCTTTTTTGAGCATTTTCCCAGTACCATTTAACGGAACTGCTTCTACGAAGATGACAGCATTAGGAAGCTGCCATTTTGCTACCTTACCTTCATAATGAGCGATTAGCGCCTCTTCGCTTACCTGCTCGCCAACCGCCAATTGGGTAATGATAATCGGACGCTCATCCCATTTTGGATGTGTGGCGCCAATAACCGCTGCCATAGCTACCGAAGGATGCGACATAGCAATATCTTCTAGCTCTACTGATGATATCCACTCACCACCCGACTTGATTAAGTCTTTGGCACGATCTCGAATTCTTAAATACCCGTCTTCGTTGATGGTTGCAATATCGCCTGTATCGAACCAACCATCGGGCTCAAGCGCTGACTCTTCACTAAAGCATTAGCCAGACGCTTACTATTACTATGTATGGTTTTCCAATCCAAATGAGTGGTACTACCATCCGTCTCACGCGAGATAATTGGGGTATCGCCATGATATTTGGCTGCATGTTCAATTAAATGACTAATCAGCAATGGACGGTGCATCATTTGTCCGAGCATACTTTCCTCCTTGAAAGTTCGTTCTGAATAGTTGGGTGTTATCTCATTTAGCAAGCTCATCAAAGGTTAAAAATTCAAAATGACAAGTATGTTCATAACACCCAAAAAAAGGTAATTACCGACACCTGACCTATATAAATCAGGTGGTTTTACCAAACCACTTTTACATGAAACGTGCCGCAAGCTCCTTCATAATCTCATTGGTGCCGCCATAGATTTTTTGTACCCGTGCATCGGCATAGAGTCGAGCGATAGGATATTCCATCATATAGCCATAGCCACCAAATAATTGCACGCATTCATCCATGACGATACATTGTTTTTCAGTCACCCAATACTTAATTAATGCGGCATGTTGTACAGTAAGCTTTTTGTCTAACAACGCCTCTATAGCAGCATCACATAGCGCACTTGCGGCGATATAATGACTGTTACACTCAGCCAGTTTAAAACGGGTATTTTGAAAGCCCCAGACTGGTTTGCCAAAAGCAGTACGCTCTTTGGTATAGTCAATGGTCAAATCTAGTGCTAGTTTCATAGCGCCAATACCTGCCAACGCTACGATCAAGCGTTCCTGCGGCAACTCTTGCATCAACTGCATAAAGCCCATACCTTCAACGGTACCGAGTAAATTCGCTTGCGGCACACGCATATTGCTAAAGAATAGCTCTGAGGTATCTTGTGAAGCCAAACCTAGCTTTTTCAGCTTTTTACCGCGCTCAAATCCTGGGGCATTGTCGGTTTCTACTACAATTAGCGAGACGCCTTTAGCACCCTGATCTCTATCCGTTTTACAAGCAACGATGATTAAGTTGCCTAATTGACCATTGGTAATAAAAGTCTTTGAGCCATTGATAATATAGTCATCATCATCCTTGACGGCAAAGGTTTTGATGTTTTGCAAATCAGAGCCTGTACCCGGCTCAGTCATAGCAATAGCGCCAATAAGCTCACCGGTCGCCATCTTCGGTAGCCATTTCTGCTTTTGCGCCTCTGTTCCGTGATGCAAGATATAAGGCGCTACGATTCCTGAATGCAAAAAGCCGCCAAATCCTGCTTGGTTGGCTTCTGCCTGAGCATAAATTAATGCCGCTTCATGACGAAAGTCACCGCCTGCTCCGCCATACTCTTCTGGCATAGAGGCACATAAAAAGCCCATTTCGCCAGCTTCTAACCACGCTTCGCGATCCAGCATGCCACTTTCACGCCACTTTTCGTCATGCTGCTCCCAATCTTTAAAAAGTTTTAGCGCACTCTCGTGCAGCATCTCAATCTCTTCGTCCATCCATTTCGGTTTAAAACAGGCGATAGCCATAAAATCTTCCTTGATAGTTTATTAAATTTGAGTTGGTATAAGGTTTATAAAAAACCACTATTTAGGCAAAGCACCCTTATTACTCTTTATGATAAAAGTAAGAAGTATTTATCTTAAAAACTATATATTTATCATAGGTAATTTAAATTACCATAAATAACATCCTTGTTGCTTAGCAAGACCTATTATTTGTTAAGATCACCCTTATAGTCAAGTAACAATTAAAATAATAGTCAGTTATATCGGTAATTAAAATTACCCTAAAAACTATATCTTAAGCCGCCTCATTGGCTTTTTTTCGCAGTTCATGACGCAGTATTTTACCAACCGTTGACTTGGGCAACTCGGTGATAAACTCAATGTCACGAGGACATTTATAGCCTGCCAAGCTTTCTTTACAAAACGCTTTAATCTCTTCCTCCGTGACACTAGAATCCGACTTTACCACGTAGGCTTTGACTGATTGACCTTGTGATTCACTATCAACGCCGACCACCGAACATTCAGCCACCTTGGGATGTGCTTCAATGACATTTTCGACTTCATTGGGATAAACATTAAAACCACTCACAATAATCATATCTTTTTTGCGATCGAATATTTTTACGTAGCCTTTATCATCCATAGTGCCGATATCACCTGTTTTGAGGTAACCATCAGCGGTGAAAAATCCCGCATTGTCGATATTGTGATAACTAGAGATGACATTATCGCCTTTGATACAGAGCTCTCCTACATCTCCTAACTGTAGAACGCTTCCAGCTTCATCACGAATGCTGATATCTATACCGGGTAATGGCATGCCGATGCTACCGTTAAACTCCTTATTGGTAAAAGGATTGGCGGTGCCTACGCCCATGGTCTCTGACATACCCCAACCTTCTAAGATAGGATGACCCGTTGCTTTAAGCCACTTTTTAGCCGTTTCTGGCGTCGCTGCCATACCACCAGCAACAGACAGTTTTAGCTCAGAGACATCAATGGTTTTAAACTGAGGATGCGCCATTAACGCTTGAAATAAAGTGTTTACTGCGGGTAAAAGATGGAATGGACGCGATTTGAGTGTTTTGATAAAACCATCGATATCACGCGGATTGGTAATTAGCATCAGGTGCTGACCCAATCTGACACCTACCATAGAGATTACAAAAGCAAATATATGGTATAGAGGCAAAGCAACGATAGTATTTATTTGCTCCTTGCTAGTCACTCCATCATAAATAGGTTGAAACCAAGCCTCATACTGCGTGGTTGCAATTTCTATGTTGTGATGGCTGATAATAATACCCTTAGCCTTGCCTGTCGTACCGCCTGTATAGGTCAACAACGCCACATCTTTAGCGCCAGCTTGAGGGCGGGTATAGCTCATACCTTTACCCTTTCTCAAGATGGATTTATAGGCGTAGACTTTATACTGGCTATTGGATTTAAGCGTGTGGGCTGGAACTGCTTTTTTGACATATTTTGCCGCCAAATCGACGATTTTACCTTTGACAGTGCCTAACATATCGCCGATATCGCTACACACAACGGTTTTTACACCAGTTCCACCAACTATTTTTTCAAGCGTTGCGCAAAAAGGCGTCAAAATGAATATGGCTTTACAATCAGAGTCATTAAGTTGGTATTCAAGCTCTCGAGCTGTGTATAGCGGGTTGACCAAGGTAATGACCATACCTGCTCGCAGTGCACCAATAACGATAGGCAGATACTGATTGACATTAGGCATCATAATGGCAATCACCGATCCTTGCTTAAGACCTAGGCTTTGTATCCAAGCGGCAACCACTTTTGATGCCTCATCAACCTGAGCGTAGGTATGAGTCACGCCCATATTGGTGATCAGCTCATCTTGAGAAAATTTTGCAAAAGAGCGCTCAAATAGCTCTAAAAGGGATTGGTTGGTCGCTGAGACATCAGCTACGACGCCTTTAGGATAATTCTCTAGCCAAACCTTTTTCATAATAAACCTTCCTTGGTTTTTTATCATTGATGGTTAACTCGATAAGCTA
>NZ_JBQSXN010000058.1:0-19588 GCF_052378235.1 Psychrobacter sp. AOP3-A1-26 | reverse complement strand
CGCATTTGGTATTGCACTTCATGTGTTAATCTAAGGTTATTAATATCAGACATAACCTAAATTATGGTTAGCTCGACTTATATAGAAACCGCGCTATTTTTTACATATTTAAAATACTGTATCGGGAAAATCTTGTCATAAGCCCAGTTATAAGAAAAGGTATAAGCCAAATAAAATCCAACCAATGACGCATCCATAATAAAGGCTTGCCATAAACTAATGCCGAGATACCATGAGACCATGGGCAGATATAGAAGCAGCAGACCACCCTCAAATAGCAGTACATGAAGCACTCGAATCGCTGGGGTCTTAAATGTGCTGCGTTTAAACTTTACCATGCCTTTATCAAAGACAGTATTGAAACCGTAGTTCCATATAGTCGCTATGATAGAGCCTACGATGGCAATAACACCGATATCTTTTATGTCAAAATCAAAAAAGAAGCTCATAATGGGAATGGATAGTATTAATGCAATTATTTCAAATCCAACAGCGTGACGTATACGATCTCTATGAGTTCGCATGATTAATCCTTATAGAATATACATTCATAGTACTTAGTTGACTCTATTGTATCTGTTAAACTAATAGATTAAAGTTACTGTCTATAGGAAAAACCGATACATGAACTTTTCTTTAGAGCAACTACAAGCATTTGTGGCAACGGTAGAGACTGGCTCGTTTTCGGCAGCAGGACGGCGGCTTGGCAAAGCACAATCATCGGTTAGTGCGGCGGTGGCAAATTTAGAAATCGACTTGGACAACGTGTTATTTACTCGAAATAGTCGCTATCCTGAATTGACGGAGGAAGGTAAACGGCTGCTAGCTGAAGCGTATTTAATACTGGAGCGCTGCGAGCATTTCTTCGGGGTGGCGAAAAGCTTAAGTGAAGGTGTCGAAAGCCGTTTGGTGCTGGCAGTTGATGATCTCTATCCATCAGAGTGGCTGGCGCGATTGCTCGATGAGTTTGATAACTTGTTTCCTACTGTGGAGTTAGAATTGCTGCTGCCCATCATGGAAGATGTTAGTCGTTTAATTTTAGAAAAGCGCGCGGATCTAGGCATTATGTGGAGCCAAGAGGATTTGCCATCGGCTATTAGTTTTCATACCTTAGGCTGGATTCCGCTTAAGATGGTTTGTGCGCCTGAGCATGAAATAGCAAACCGAGTGGTCAGCTGGGAGGACTTAAAAAGATACCGTCAGCTCATTGTTGCAACGCGCAACGAGAGTAAAGAAAAATCACGCCTACGGGTTGCCGCCGATGTATGGTGGGTTGAGAGTCAGTGGGTGATTATTGAGCTGGTGCAACGTAACCTTGGTTGGGCGTTGGTGCCTGAGCATATTATCGTTGATGCGTTAAAGGATGGCTCTTTGGTATCACCAAAGCTGGATTTTGATAAGCACAGTTGGCCCGTTGCGGTTGAGCTGATTTGGCATAAAGAAAAACCGTTAGGTAAGGCTGGCACGTGGTTAAAACAGGCGGTTATTACCTTAGACCAACAGGCATAATAGCCTTTCTTTATAGCTATCAATCAAGGGCTGATACCCTATCAATTATTCATTCGTCAAAACCATAAAAAGCCCTCTTCGCTATTTTTACATAACGTAGAAGGCTTTTTTAGTTTTCTAGGTGACTCTGCCAGTATTAGGCTTTAAGAATAAGATTACTCTATAGATTGATTTTTAAATCAACTGTGCCAAATCAGTTAATTTATCCAATACTATATCTGGAGAAGACTTTTCAAGCTGTGCTTTGGTTTGCGCGCCGGTCAACACGCCTATACATAAGCCACAATTGGCATTTTTCCCTTCTTCAATATCGATGCCACTATCCCCCGCTTTTAACACTTGCTGTGCATTTTCAATACCAAACTTATCCATGGCAAGCGTAATCATATCTGGCGCTGGGCGACCATTCACCACATCATCAGCTGTAATTAGTGCATCAATCTCGCGACCTACTGACCACCCTAAAATAGTTAATATCTTATTGGCAGTCTTTGCGTCATAGCCCGTATTTAACACCACTGTTCTACCACTGACTTTTAGCTTATTAAACAGCTCCAGCATGCCATCAAAGGTAGCCAAAGTATCTGCTGTATAAGCCTCTGCCAAACTGGTTTTAAAGATTATAAAGGCTGCATCTGTAAGTGGTTCAACCTCATCCTCAGCGATATCCAATTCATTCAGTATGTCATTGATCGCTTGACGTTTTTCCTTGCCAGCGCCAAACTCTAAGCAGATATCTAAACCAACTTTATGATTCGCTTTATCGTCATCGTTAAGCGCTTGATTGATCGCATCACGTACCGTTTTATAGACGAGATTGTCTTCATTAACAGTCGTGCCCGCCATATCGAAAATACATAGCTGAATATGATCGAATTGCTCTTTAATACTATTAATATCTGTACTCATTATTTTGACTCCAATACGAAATGAATTAACTCTTCACCAAATGCAAAGCCTGTCGATGCGCCAGTACCGCTAGTGACAGAGCCGACAACCACTCCTTTTTCTGGTGAGGCTTTAAAAACTACGTTATCACCGCTGGGATAAACACCTAACCAATGCTGCACGATATCAATCTCGCCAACATCCATGACTTGATGAAACTCGTTAATGATTAAATCATCGATACGCACATCTCTAAACGGCAACTCCTTATCGCTATAATCATGGCTATCACCAATGATGAGAGAGCCATCGGCGGATTGCACCACGATTAGATGAACGCCTGCTTTGCGCTCAGCTGACTGGATGTTATCCAGTAATGAGATTAACCTTTGGGCTTCAGGTAATTGGGCAAAGCCATCATATCGCGCAAAGCTTAAATCCGACATCACCGCAGCATTTAGCTTGAATGCTTTTTTCGGCATGACACGCATCATATTGAGCGTGCAAAGTTTGGCCTTAGCCTGCGCCAAAGTCTCTGGATATAAGCTATGCAAATCTGTACCGGGACAGACGACACAATGCTCTGCTTGCAGCGTACCACGACTGGTATGAACCATAGGTAGCTCGATGGAATGCACAGTGGTTTTATTATAAAAATCTACCCCGTGCGCTTGATGTAACCAATTTGCTAATTTACCAATGGCGGTCTTTGATTCGACTCTAAGCTCATGAGGGCTATATAACACACCTAAACTGTCTTTAAAATACGGGGTGTTTTCTGCTATTTCAGCTTGAGTTAATAACCGACAAGACGCGCCCATCTCTGTTTGTAAAAACGCCTCAGCCACGTCCATTGCCTCTGGGCGCTGAATAAACATATGCAAACCACTATGCTCCACCTCGATACCTGCTTTGGGTGCTATATCTGCCCAGATATTACGCGTATGCATTGCTCGCTGCCAATGCGCGCCACTTTGCTGCCCACTCACGGTGACAAAACCAAAGTTACGTACTGACGCATCTTTATTTTGTGACTCTCGTTCTACCAACGCCACACTCAGCCCTTTTTTAACCGCGGCATAAGCGCTGGCAAGGCCGACAATACCACCACCAACTATCACCACGTCATATTTTTTTTCAGACAATTTGCTTGTTAACTGCACTTTGATGTTCCTTATTTTTAGAATGTAAAATTAGAACTTATATCTCAAATTTAGCCCGCCCTGGTTGCAACGCTTATAGCTTTTGACCGTGGAAAAATGCCCTGTGCTTATCTAGTAACTCAGCGGTAAGTGGCTCAGCATAGGTTTTTACATTTTTGATTTGGTTCTCAGATGCAACAGTTTCACCGTCATAGATGATATTTGGATATATTTCTAATAGCTGCGGTCGCGCATTTTTGACGATGATTTCGGCCATTTTCATCGCATTTTTATTGGTTTTATCGCCTTTATCGATGACAGCCACCGACTCACTTAGCGTATAGTTGCCTTCGCTAGGATCGATGTAATCAATAGGCAGTCCTTCTGCTTTATTAACGACGGCTTGATGGCGCATGCCAAAGCCAATAGGCACTTCACCTGCCATGACCTTTTTTAATGGACCTGAACCTGATAATTCTAGATTTGGTCCGGCGTTTTCGCGAATACGATTCATGATGGTTTGCCCTTCGGCATCCATGCCATAGGCAGCAGTGATATTCTGCACAAACAACCAACCGGTCGAGGAGCCATTGGGATCAACCATAGCAATTTTGTTTTTATAGATGGGTTTTGCCAAATCTTTGGCACTGGTTGGTCTAGGCAAATTTTGCGCGGCCATCTCTTTGGTGTTTAAAATAATCGCCCCAGTAAAGCTTAGAATGGGTGCATAGTAACTAGGAACCGCTACTTGGGGATTGACCTCAAAGCTGACATCCTTAAACATCGAATGTTTTGCCTGCGCGCTCTCTAAATAAAACGAGCTCATGGTGACTAAATCTGCTTCTATATTCTTACCTTCGGCCAATAAACGCCCGCCAAGCTCACCCGTACCAAAAGACTGAAATATATATTGCCCTTCATACCCTGCTTCGTTTAGCACTTCTTGGATGACTTCTACCGCTTCTTCGTCGGCATTGCTATAGATGATAACCTCTTCTGCACTACTTCCCTCTGAAGAAGCTGAGCTACAACCGGTCAAAATAATGCCGCATGTGAGACCTATCATTAACGTTTTTAATGAAAACATTTTTTATCCTATAGATTTTATTGAGTTTTAATAATTAAAGTTTGATTTGTATGGTCGATAACTATGTTTAAGCCGTCGTTGACGCAACAAGCGTCCCATCTTTAGCTTTCGTTGTCCCGTAGAGTCGTCGGCTATGTATATGACGAATGATGGCAAACAGTATCAAGGCGCAGATATTGGTCAGCAATATCATCAGCGATAAGATAAAAATCTCATCAAAGCGCGCAAAGTGCTGTAACTCTACGATTTTGGTGGTGAGCACCATGGTTTTGGCACCAGAGATAAAGATAACTGCGCTAATCGTTACCATGGCACTGATAAAGTAGAACGAAGCGACTTCAATTAAGGTAAAAAATGAATTGGGAATCACAATGCGCCGCAGTGTCGTAAACCATGAATCACCTAATAAGCTAGCCGTCGTCTCCCAGCCTAAGTTCATTTTAGCCAGTGCGTTTTTACTCATCAGATAAGGGGTGGCGAAGTAGTGAATGATGTTGCTTATCACGATAATAAAAATAGTATTGGCAATTGCTGAGCCTGAAAACATCATAAGATAGGCAATACCCACGACCATCCCTGGTACGGTATTGGTGACCAATGCTGAGCTCTGGATACTGAATTTACCGATTTTGAATAAACCAGAGCGCTCGCATAATAACGCTGAAAAGTAAGTGATTAAGGTGCCAAAGATAGCCGTCAATACCGCTACGATGAGTGAGTTTTTATAGACCCGCATTAGATTGGCAGATTCTAAAACCTTGCTGACGGTTTCCGTGCTGAATTGCATTTGATAAGGCCATGTCTTTATCCACGGAATGATAAATATCACCGCAAAAACCATCAGTAAGCAGAACAAGATAGCGCTCGATAATACGGCTAATACTCGGTCTTTGATTTTCGAAGAAGGCAGATCGATATTTTCAACCGAATCGTAGCGGATATTAAAGCGCGCGACATACCAGAGTATGGCAATACTCAATACCGATGGAATGAGCATAAACAGTGCGACCACCGCCCCTTTTTCAAACGAAGGAGACGCGCCTAATATTTGTGTATAAAGCTCAATGGCGATGACTTTATATTGCCCACCAATGGACGCTGGGATACCAAAATCTGTGAAGGCTAAAAAGAAACATTGAATCATTGCCGCCGCAAAAGTACCAATTAACGGGCGAATAACCGTCATATCGAACTGGCGCAGAGACGAATCGCCCATTAACTCCGAGACGATCACGAACTTTTTATCTAAATATTGAAAGGTATTATTGAGTAATAAAAAGGCGATGGGTAAGGTGTAAATGGTATAGCCAAGCCACATTCCTTGAAAGCCGTATATATTTTCAAACAGCTGAAAGCCGAGTATTTGGGTCAATAACCCTTGCTTACCAAAGGTATAAATAATAGCAAAGCCATAGGTCACCGTTGGCAATAACATGGGCAATAGCGCTGCAACTTTAATGACCTTTTTAAAGCCCTTCGGTAAATTAGTCCAATGCACGGTATAAGCTAAGATGAAAGCCAGCATGGTGGCACTCAGAGCACTTACCGTCGCCACAAGAAAACTATTAAACATCACCTGTTTAAAGCTATCACTACTTGCGATACTTTTATAGTTATCTAAGCCAATGCCATCGCCGACATTTAATGATAACGCCAGCATTTTACCTAAGGGTACAAACAAAAAGGCGATGAATAAAATCGTCACAAATAGCCAAATGCCTTTTGCTTGGGGTGGGTTACTAAGCTTCATAAACGTCCAAAACAATCAAATGGTCAGGTTTTTACTGAACGACAGCTATAGTCAGTATCTTAGTTGCCGATTCAGTCACTGTAAGCTTCTACAAGATTAGCCTTTCACCGTATCTTTTGACTTTTGCTTATCATGGACAGTGATAACTTTAGAATCAGTATGACGAGGGCTAATATCAGCCTCATACTGTCCATAGTTTTGAGTTTGAGTGTATTTACTTAGCGGATCAGCTTCAGATATACCATCGGCAAATAAGCTTAAGATATTGCGACGTTTGATATTGAGCTGATTTAGAATGAAGTTGGTGACAAAATCATTAGCAGGATTGTGTATGATTTCAGCGGGTTCAGCGAATTGCGCCACTTTGCCATCTGATAGCAGTAGGATGCGATCAGATAACGTCATCGCCTCTTCTGGGTCATGGGTGACAATCAAGGTAGTCAGCTGATAGCGTACGGCAATCTCACGAATGCGCTCTTTGACGGTTTCCTTAATCACCCCATCTAATGCCGACAAAGGCTCATCCAACAGTAGTATTTTGGGTTTCATGACCAGCGTACGCGCCAGCGCGACACGTTGTTTTTGACCACCTGATAGCTGATGAATGCGCTTACTTAGGTGCGCCTTAATATCGAGTAAATCGATCAGTTCATCGACTTCTTGTTGTGTACTGACACTAGGATTGTTACGCAGACCGTATTCGATATTTTGTTTGACATTAAGATTGGGGAATAACGCATAATCTTGAAAGACGATATTAAAGCCTCTTTGTCTCATAGAGACGCGGGTAATATCTTCGCCGTTATAGGCAATACGGCCGCCGCTAATGTCGGTTAGACCCAAAATCATATGCAGTAAAGTGGTCTTGCCGCAGCCGGATGGCCCTAAGATTGAAACTATCTCACCCGTGTTAATTTTGAGTGAAAGATCCTCGAATATCACCTTATCATCATATCTCTTTGTAACGTGTCTTAGCTCTAACATATCCACTCACCTAATCGCTTATGATTAAAATTTAATTATTTATCTTGGATAGGTCAGCAGTGTATCTAGCAGATATGACACTTCGATGAAAAAAATGATAAAAAATCGCGTAAAAGGTTTTGGCATTTTTTGTTTTCTTAATATCAACAACCCATTATTTGACCCCGTCACCTTAACGTCTTCTTAACAAGCTAGTTGTTAATGTAAGGAATATATATTCCCTATAACCCTGTTGAGAAGTCTGTGTATGTTGACACTTCAAGCACTTAGTACCAATGCCACTAAAGCTGATGCCAAAAAAAGCATCATAAGCAGATACTTTAATCGTGAAATTCATCTTAATTATCTAATTATTATCATTGCGCTATATTTGGTGGCTACTGCCAATATGAGCTTTTTTGAGCAAGTGTTAAATATTTATCCTTTTAGCAGCAATATTGGCTTTATGATTTCTATCACAGGCTTACTGTTTGGATTGATATGGCTAGTGCTGCAACTATTGTGTTATCGGCCAATCGCAAAGTTAGTGCTGATTGCGATGGTATTAATAGCTGCGGTATGTGGTTATTTTACCGATGGCTATGGAACGATATTTGATCATAATATGCTGGTCAATAGCATGCAGACCGACCAAGCAGAAGCGATGGGCTTGATGGCACCGAGTTTTTTTGTTCGCGTTCTTTTATTAGGAGTATTGCCAGCTATTATCATTGCTAACATTCGTATCAAGCGTACGCCTTTACGCCGCGCATTATGGCAACGAGCGCTTACTTTGATACTCTCTATCGTATTAATAGCCATCTGCCTACTACCCTTTGGCGACCAATACGCCACCTTTTTTCGCCAGCATAAAGTGGTGCGTAGTTATACCAATCCTATTACTCCTATTTATTCTGTCATCAAACTTGGCACTGATTACGTCGATGAATTGCGTCGTCCTGACACCTTAATACTGCATGCAACAGATGCCAAACGCACCATACCCGTCGCTAGCAATAGCACAGCTACGGCAAAACCTAAATTAATGGTCTTTGTCGTCGGTGAAACGGTTCGCGCTGACCATATTGGCTTAAACGGGTATCAGCGCGAGACTATGCCGCTACTGGCTAGCCAGCCAGATATTTATAGCTTTAGAAATGCGACCTCTTGTGGGACCTCTACCGCCTATTCGGTTCCTTGCATGTTCAGCTATGCTGATAGAAAGGATTACGATGCCAGTAGTGCGGACTATAATGAAAACGTGCTTGATACCTTGCATAAACAAGGCGTCAACGTTATTTGGCGCGATAATAATTCTAGCTCTAAAGGCGTCGCCGATAGGGTGACTTTTGAGGATTATAAAACGCCTCAACTTAACCCTGATTGCGATGGCGAATGCCGTGATATTGGTATGCTCAATGGCTTTGATAAACTGGTAAAATCAGAGGCATCACCAGTAAAACCCGATACAGTAAATTCGAATACAGTGCCAAAAGACACGCTTGTTGTATTGCATCAAATGGGTAATCACGGTCCTGAGTATTACAAACGCTATCCTAAAATCTTTGAAGTTTTTAAACCCGTTTGTATGACCAATGAGCTGTCTAAATGTGATGGTCAGTCGATTATCAATGGCTATGATAATGCGATTCGTTATACTGATTATTTTTTGAATAACGTTATCAATACGCTAAAAGCTTATGAGCAGGATTATGATGTGGTGATGGTATACATCAGCGATCATGGAGAAAGTTTGGGTGAAAACAATATCTACTTGCATGGCTTGCCGTACAGTATGGCGCCAGATGCTCAAAAGCAAGTGCCTGTGATTGTCTGGTCACCTGCGAGTAATGGCATCGATAGCACTAGCAGCAATAAAAGTAGCCTTGCTAACATGATTAAGCAGCCCGTATCCCATGATTTTATTACCCCAACCTTACTTGGCTTTTTTGGTATCACGACCGATGAGGTAGCTGCCGCACCGACTTTCTTTAAAGCTACCACTTAGAGTTTTGTAGGCTATTTTAAGACTTTTAAACCTATTTTCTTAGCGCCCTGTTGGCATTTATGCACGAGACATGTATGTACAAGATACTCGTTATTGAAGACAATCCTGATATTGTCGCCAATATTTACGCTTTTTTTGAGCCCAAGGGCTTTGAGCTGGACAATGCTCATAACGGGATTAGTGGTTTGACGCTCGCCTCGAATAACCGTTATGACGTTATATTATTGGACGTCATGCTACCGGGTATGGATGGCACCAAACTGTGTAAAAAGCTCAGAGAGGAGCTGCATGATAAAACCCCCGTATTGATGCTGACTGCTCGCGATACTATTTCGGACAAAGTAGCAGGCTTCGATAGTGGCGCGGATGATTATTTGGTCAAACCTTTCTCATTGGTTGAATTGGAATCACGCATAAAAGCCCTGATACGCCGCCATCAAGATAGGCATTTTGAGCACAGTATCACAGTCGGCAAACTGTCTTTAAATACGGAAGTACACACGATTGTTCGTGAGGGCAAACCTATAAAACTGACGCCAACTGGGTTTAAGATATTACAAATACTGATGAGCGCTGCGCCGCGAGTGGTCAGCAAAAACGAGTTAGAAGAAAAAGTATGGGGTGAGGATATTCCAAGTAGCGATGCGCTGCGAACCCATGTGCATAGCGTACGCGCACAAGTCGATAAACCGTTTGATAAAACGATGATAGTGACTGTGCCTGGGATTGGTTATCAGATTATTGATCCGGACAAAGAATAAAAGACGATCGTAAGATTGATAATATTAAGCGACTCAACGCTATTATGAATGCTCTTGCTACTCTTTCATCTCGTTCTACCTACTGCTTGTCATTAAGAAGTAAATACCATGTTAGTAAAGACAATGTTTAGCGTCGACTCCATCGCCAATAAATTTCGCATCTCCTACTTTCTGTTTGCCCTATTGCTTTGCGCCACTTTCGTCAGTATTTTTATGTATGCTGAAATGAAGCTTGAACAAGAGTTGGTCAAAGCACGCTTGATTCAACAATTGGCACTCAGTCAAGAAAAAGAAGGTGAGCAGCCGGTTTATATTGCCAATCCCGGTATCAAAATCTATGACTATGATAATGCACCTGCTAATCTAAAAGCCATGGCAACCGATACGGTGCAAGAAACGCCGGTCACTGTAGATACCGAATCAGGCAGTATCAACACTAACTTGCATTTTTTTCTCTATCAACAAAACAATCACAGCTATCTTTTAACCTATTTAGAAGACAGTGAGTTGGTGATGGAAAGCTATCCCGTTTTGGCCATATTTGAGCAATTAGAAGACATATTTGCCAACGCCTTAAAAGTTGCTGTTATTTTAAGCCTGCTCATTGCTGCGATATTCTCTCAGCTGTCCTCAAGGCAAATCACCAAGCCTTTATTAGACTTAAAAAAAGCCGTAGAGACTGACCATCAAAATTTAACCGAATTGACTCATTTGCCATCCGAGGTTGGCGTTTTGGCTCGCGCCATTGATGAGAAAAACCAAAAGCTTGAGCAGTACTTAAAGCGTGAGCAATTATTTACCGGTGATGTCAGCCACGAATTGCGCACGCCCTTGACCATTATTATGGGCGCATCAGAAGTACTGGCATCACAATTGGCCGACGACAGTCACTTGAGCGAATTTACCAATCGCATTAGCAATACCGCCAAAGAGACCTCTGAGATTATCACCGCTTTACTCTTACTCTCTCGTGCACCTGAAAAACTGGACACGCCGCACACATCTATCAATAACATTGCGGTTAATGAAGCTGAGCGTTTAAAGTATTTATTACGCTACAAGTCAGTCACGTGCACCGTCGTCGCTGAACAAGAATATTTCGCCTATGTACGACCTGAACTGCTAAAAATGGCATTAGGGAATCTAATAAAAAATGCCTTTCAATACACTGATGATGGTGAAGTTATTATCAGTATTGACGCTGAGAAAATCACCGTCACCGATACAGGTCTTGGCATTCCTGAAGCCATGATGCCATTGCTATATGAGAGATTTGAGCGTTTAGAGTTACCACATAATGATAAGCAGTCGGATAAGATTGAAGGTACAGGTTTAGGTCTTAGCATCGTGCAACGCATTATGACGCATATGGGCTGGAAGCTAACCCACCAAGCCAATACTACAGGCGGCAGTACCTTTAGTATTTATTATCAATAGTTTTAGGAGAAGCTTAACGCTTTCTTAATACGCCCTATTTTATACTCAGTGCTCACTGGTTCCATTTACTCTTTTTAAATGGTTCGAAATCTACCGTATGCACTGATTTTAATAGACTATTAAGAATCCAATATGAACCAAGTCACTCCCATTCATATCAATAACAATCAAACAAACTCCCATTCTAACAACTCAGAAATGCCTGATACATTCATTATGGCTGATAACTTTGCCAGTCATGCAAAAGGTAAAAAGGGGCTTTCTCGTATCGTTAACGCCGCAGGGTATTCCTTAGATGGATTTAAAGCGGCTTATAAATTTGAAGCAGCGTTTAGACAAGTGCTATGGCTCAATCTAATCTTATTCACTGTCATTATATTTATGCCTTTTGGCACCAGTATCAAAATGATGCTAGTCATCGCCTCGTTTTTATCTTTGATTGTCGAGCTTATTAATACCGGTATTGAAGCCAGTGTCGACCATACGTCAACGGCAAAGCATCCCTTAGCTAAAATAGCCAAAGATGTCGGTTCGGCGGCGCAATTTTTGGCGTTACTGCTGTTATTTGTCTTATGGTCAATGGCATTAATGAGTGTGGTGCTTTGAAAGCCTATTCAGCTAATTGGGTCTGGTTAAAGCTACTGTGTTTAACCATTATTGCAGCGCTAACATTTGAGCATAGTGCGTTAGATGTGCGTATTAATGAGCTCTTCTATGTAAATGGGCATTGGCTTTTAGAAAAAGGCGCTCAGCCTTATGCCTTTATTTTTTATGATGGACCCAAAGCTTTGTTGATTGTATTGGCGATTTATTTGCTGATTGTGTTAATCATTAGATATAAACAACCTGTCGATGCAAACCTGTCACTAAATACCGTAAAACCTCATAGATTGATGACTCCTCTATCAGCTCGGGAAATCTGTTATCTACTAACTATTATTATCTTAGTACCTACTAGCATTGCCTTATTAAAAGGTGTCACCCATGTTAGCTGCCCCAATCATTTGACGCTGTTTGGTGGTGAGCTGCCCTATCTTAACCTTTGGCAAAATATGGTTGCGAATACGCCAGCCAAGTGCTTCCCAGCCGCGCATGCAAGTGCAGGGTTTTCTTTATATGGATTAGCATTTTTACCTACTCTGCATAAGTATCGCTATAGAATATGTGCAGCGGTCACAGTTTTAGGCTGGACAATGGGACTTTACAAAATGCTCTTTGGCGACCATTTTTTCAGTCATACCTTAGTGTCGATGCTATTGTCATTGACGATAGTCTGCGCGCTTGCAAGTGTATTTTTTAAAAGGTCTACTATGCATTAATTCCCAGACTAAGATAGTTTCTTAAAACGCATTCAAATGAACTACCCACTACCTTAGAGGTAGGGGTTTCTTAGGTAACGCTCTTACTTGACACGATATTCTGTATCAGCGGTTAAGCGAATCAACTAAGCTAACCCTGTCGCACCGACAGTTTTTGATTGTTTAGCCAGTATCAATCCTTGATGTAAGATATTGATACTGGCATTGATATCGCGATCATTTTGCTGCAAGCAACTTGGACAATTCCACATTCTAACCGACAGCGGTAATTCAGCTTTAGTCAGTAGATGGTTGCAGTTTGAGCAAGTCTTAGACGATGGAAACCATCGGTCTATTTTGACAAGCGTTTTGCCGTACCAGTCTGCTTTATAGGCAAGCATGGTGGTAAATGACGACCATGAGCTGTCCGATATGGCTTTAGCTAATTTTCTATTCTTAACCATACCCTTGACGTTCAAGTCCTCAATAGCAATAACATCGTGGTTTTTGATGAGATTGAATGAGAGTTTATGTAGAAAGTCTTTGCGAGTATTGGTTATTTTCTCATAGACCTTGGCGACTTTTGTTTTTTGCTTTTGATAGTTGCGGCTCTCTGACAACTTGCGTTGATCCGCTTTGGCAACGGCTCTGCGTTTGGCTAGTATGTTCTGTTCACGCGCAAGCTTGTCTTGCAGCTTCGATAGAAACTTAGGATTGGCAACTTTGCTGCCGTCCGATAAGACGATAAAGTCTGTCAATCCTAAGTCAATGCCGATGTTAGAGTGGGTTTTTGGTAATTCATTAACGATGGTTTCAACCAACAGGCTGACAAAATATTTACCTGATGGGGTATGGCTGATGGTGGCGCTCTTAATTAAGCCGTTTATTTCACTTGGGAACTTGGCGTTGATATGGCCTATTTTTGGCAGTTTAACGGTGCTATCTGTGATCGTCACTGTACCCTTTTGGTTGTTGGTGGTGTAACTGTCTTTAATACCCTTTTTCTTGAACGTAGGGAATCGGGCACCTTGCTTGAAAAACTTATTATAAGCAGCTCTTAGGTTTTGCTGCACATTAGCCAATGCCAAGCTATCGACTTCTTTGAGCCATTCAAATTCTTTCTTATACTGAGCAGGAGTGTTTTTAAGCTCGGTCTTATGTTCGTTGTAATGATCAATCTTGTCACTAAGCATCCTATTCCAAATAAAGCGTGTGCAGCCGAATGATTTGGCAAAGAATACTTGCTGTTCATCAGTCGGATATAGCCTGATTTTATGGGCTTTTAGGATTTGCTTTGGCATGAAATACTTATTGTTAGTTGGTGTTATATTTATTATTAATTATACTACAGGTAGAGGTTATTATCACCAACAACGCATTCATCTCAACACCTTAGAGGTGGGAGAATTCTGCGCTAAGATGTTAAAATCAATAAATTCTGGCAACGCAAACCCTTACTCTTTATACCCTCCATCAAATACTCCCTTTTATTACTCAAACTTTTATTGCCCTCTAAGCTCAGCTTAAGGTTGGTTTGTTTTAATAGTGCTAACACAGGCTATTTGCAATAAATCTAGCCTCATCGTGATAGACACGTTTATTTTAATAGCGTGTTATCGCCAGTAAATAAACTGACTACTAAGCGGGGTATAATGATGGGCCAGAACAATCATAGCGGTATAACCAACGACGCAAGTAAACCCTTTTCACAACCGTCTAAAACGAAGCAAGTAAGAGTTTGGGATATCCTTGTTAGAATCACCCATTGGGCAGTCGCTATTGGTGTTATTGCAAACCTATTGTTTACAGAGGACGGTAGCGATCTGCACGCATACGTTGGCTATACTGTCGTGGGGTTAGTTGTCATACGTTTATTATGGGGCTTTGTAGGGACACGCTACGCTCGATTTAGCAGTTTCTTTCCTACTCCTTTACGTATCAAGCGCCATTTATCAGCACTCAGCGTCCGTCGTACCGATAAACAGCATCTTGGTCATAATCCATTAGCCGCTATTATGATGCTATCATTATGGGCGGCGATTATAGGGCTTGGAATTACAGGCTATCTGATGGAATCAGGAATGATGGGTAACGAAGATTTTCTTGAAGAGGTGCATGAATTATTAGCAAATAGCTTGTATCTATTGGTTCCTCTACACGTTATCGCGGCGCTTGTCATGAGTTACTGGCAACGACAGAATCTGATTAAAGCCATGATTACTGGTAATAAAACCATAGTAGATGAACCCTCTAAATCAGAATAAGAAAAATGATGGAGCATGGCATATGGCACGTATATTACTCATAGAAGACGATAGCACTATCGCCGACGGTATTATTCTGGGTTTAAAAAGTCATGGCATGATGGTCGATTGGTTCGATAATGCAAAGCAAGGTGAGCTGGCATTACAAGATAATATGTTTGATGCGGTTTTGTTAGATTTAAGCTTGCCGCAAGGCGACGGTATGACGGTATTAAAAAACTGGCGCGGCAAACAGATAGACACCCCTGTATTAATCATCACTGCTCGCGATGCCATCGCCAATCGCGTGGCCGGACTCAATGCAGGGGCTGATGACTATTTGATTAAACCCTTTGCCTTGGATGAAGTTATCGCTCGTCTGCAAGCACTGATGCGGCGCAGCCAAGGACGTAGCCAACCTGAAATTCGCTACGGTAACGTGACTTATCAGCCGCATAGCCAACAACTCTACCATCAAGGCAATCTTATTGAGCTTACGATTAAAGAGGTGGCAATACTAGAGCAAATGCTGACGCATCCTAAGCAGATTCACAGTCGGGCAAGCTTAGAGGACAAGCTCTATGGATGGCAACAAGATATCGAAAGTAATGCCATTGAAGTACATATTCATCATTTACGCAAAAAGCTTGGCAATGATTTTATTTTAACCAAACGTGGGGTGGGTTATTATTTAAATCCCACTTACAATCATCTATAGTGATTTAAAAGCTTAAACTTAAACTTAAAATCATAAAATCCTTCATCACCTTTTGCCCTGTGAGCCTATGAAAAGTATCCAACAACGACTACTGACGTCCTTATTGATTGGACTGCCTTTGCTTTGGTTACTCACCTCCAGCTTTATCGCTTGGCGACTGTGGCATGAAATCAATGAGATGAATGATACCCAAATCACGCAAGTCGCCCGTTACTTAATCGGGGTATCTGCTGACGAGGAACATGACGACGATGACAATGGTAACGATGACCATAAGAAACAGTCACGCGCTGCCAAAATATATCACTTAAAAAGTAAGCAGCTATCCGGTGATCTTGGCGAGGCTGAAGATGATTACATGGGGTTCGCCATCTGGAATAAAGACGGTCGGCTGCTCATGGCGGACGAAAATGGGCAGTCATTTAAATTTCTCCCCGATCAACATGGCTTTTTAGAAGACCATCATCATGCCTATCAGCGCTTGAACCCTTTTAACCATCAATGGCGCTTGTTTTATATTCACGATGAACATTCTGATAAGCACGAAAGCCGTATGATTGCGGTTGGTCAAAACCTTGATTCTCGCCAAAAAATGATTGTCGAGACTATGTCGGTGCAGCTACTGCCTATGCTGATTGGGTTGCTGGCGTTCATGGGTCTCGTCGTTCTACTCATTCGCCGTGGCTTTAAACCTTTAACAGAGGTCAGCGCCGAGCTTGAACAACGTCAGCCACAAGATGACAGCCCCATCACAGCACATGTCCCTAAAGAGATTCAGCCTTTAGTCAGCGCCTTAAACGTGTTATTTGTAAAAGTAGCTGACACTTTAGCGCGTGAGCAACGCTTTACGGCTGATGCGTCACATGAGCTACGAAGTCCGCTTGCCGCCTTAAAGTTACAAGCGGATTTATTACAACAGCAATTACTGCAACTGTCAGAGATAGAGGACGATAGCCAACTGTTCTATCACACTCAAAAAATCAGTGAGGGTATTGAGCGCGCCAATCACTTGGTTGAGCAACTTTTGACGTTAGCAAAAATAGAGCCACAGCAGCACCTGCCTGCTGAACAATTAGAAAAACCTGATTGGCTGGCTTTAACCGACGAAGTACTTAGCGAGGTCAATCGGCTGGCACGGGAAAAGCATATCCAACTCAAGCGCACAGTGCTGTGTGACCATCCTGCCGATATTTTACCTATTCTGGTAAACCCCACCTTATTCAAATTATTAATTCGCAACCTCTTAGAGAATGCCATTCATTATTGCCCAGAAGGCGCTTTGGTGGAATTACAGCTAGATATAAATGCTATCCGAGTGCTCGATAATGGCAATGGCGTCGCGCCTGAGCAGTTAGCACGGCTCAGCGAACGCTTTTATCGACCAGCTGGTCAAAGCCAAATGGGCAGCGGCTTAGGTCTATCTATTGCCAATCGGATTGTCGAGCTACATAACCTGAACTTAGCATTTGCCAACCGTCCTTCTCCAGAAACCGGCTTTATGGTCACTATCAGTAAATAAAGCCGCCTTGTCTTAAGTTTGAGTTAATCTTCACCGCGTATGCTACTTGTATTCCCTCATGATTTCATACGGAGTACAACTTATGAGCCTGCCACTATTAAAACCCTTGTTATTGACTATCGGTGCCTCTTCACTGGTCTTCTTTGGCGGTGTCATCGCATTAACGACAGCGTCATCAGATTCTACTGATGTCTTATCAGCGGCAAATATCACCAATCAGCTGACTGCTGCTGTTAAACAGAACACTGCTATTGAGCCGCTATCAGCTGCGATGCTTACAAGCGACCAAGCAATCGCCTTAGCCAAACAAAACCTTCCTAATTCAACCCTACAAGCGACTCCAGAGCTGGTTAACTACAACGGTGCCGTCGCCTATGAGGTGCGCTTAGATACCAACACCACTTATATTGATGCCAATCTCGGCTCTATCTTGAACCCTGTTAACACCAGTGCTGCCTTTGTTAATGACGACTATTCTGATTATGACGATGACGATAAAGATAAATACGAAGACCACGACAATGATCAGGCGAAACACCATAAGAAAAAGCATAAGGATAAATACGATAAAGAAAGCGAGCGTCTGATTGCTACGAGCTATAAGCATGATAACGATGAGGATGACTATGATGATTAATTCTAAAGTACCTGCTACTAAAGCCCTTCATAAAAACCTAAAAAAAGCCGATCCTATTGCGACGTTTAAAAATAGCATTCTCATCGTCTCGGTCGTTGGCACCATGGCAGGTTGGCTCATATTACTTGATCAAGAAGCCGATAGTTTACCTGCCAGCACCGCTATTCCTGTCAGCACTAGCATCTCAAACCCTAACGTCATAGTGGCTCAAACCCCAAGTGGCGTTGATATCACGCAATTAAGACAAGTGAATGAAGTAGAAAGCCCAGCGGTTGAAGCGATAGCGGTTGTCGCTCGTACCCGCTCTTCTCGATAAATAAAAAATGATGGGCTTAAGATGATGACCAATCGTGCAACTAAGGACTTCTTATGCAAGCAAACACCAACAGCAGCACGCCACAACTAGCGACCTTTATATTGCCGGCGATGGGTTGTCACGTCCAAATCAGTCTAAATATTACGCAATTAAGCTTGCAGCAAACGCAAGGCAACACAGACCAAAAAATTGACCAAAAAATCGCTTTGGTTAAAGTCTATGTAGAAGAAAAACTGCTGCAGTGGGAGCATATATTCAGTCGTTTTGATAACACCAGCGAGCTGATGAGACTCAATAGTCATACCAATCAATGGACAGATATCAGCCCAGAATTGTTTGCTGTTTTAGAAAGCGCCATTGCTTTTGTGCCAAAAACCCAAGGCTTAGTCACCCCAACATTACTAAACACCCTGTGGGATATTGGCTATAAACACTCATTTGAGACCTTAGCAAAACAACCGACGCCGTCTGTGCAAACTGCTCAGCCGACTTTGCAAGATACTTCTGATGCTTCTAAAAACGACGCTGCCAATCAATCCATAAAAAATATCAAGCTTCGCACGTCAGCTCATGGACAACACAAAATATTTCTCCCGACTGGCACAGCTCTCGATTTAAATGGTTATGTCAAAGGATGGTGCGCGATGCAATTGGCCGAATACATCAGTCAACGCTCTGACTGGCAATTGCCTTGTTTAATTGATATGGGAGGCGACATAGCGATTGGTGTGCCAAATGAGCAAAAATTTGCCAAACCTATTACATGGGCCATTGCTATCGCCAAACCCTATATTGCTGATAGCCAGCAGCTTCCAGATGAAGAAGATATCGCCATTATTCATATCAGTGCGGGCGCTGTTGCAACCTCAGGTCAAGACTATCGCCGTTGGTGGCATAAAGGCCATTGGCAACATCACTTGATACACCCTTATTATGCTTGTCCTGCAAAAAGTGACGTTTTAAGTGCCACCATACTTGCTGATGATACGCTGACCGCAGAGGTATATGCCAAATACTGTGTCATCCTAGGCGCGAAAAAAGCGCTGCAATGGCTGTCCGAACAGCATATTGCCGCCGTATTAGTCGATACTAATCACAAGGTCACGGCTTCACCCGCCATTCATCCAAACTTAATTGCCATTTAATCCATAAAACATATTTAAGTCGTTATTATTTAAGGTTTTACTATCTTAAGTTGTTACCTTGATTGGAGAATAGCCATGCATACTGACTCTCACCCTGATTCTAGCAATCACTTGATAGTTAAACTAACTAAGAAAGTCTTTCAGGCGCTATGGACAGTATTTATTTT
>NZ_JBQSXN010000057.1:0-19797 GCF_052378235.1 Psychrobacter sp. AOP3-A1-26 | reverse complement strand
AATTTGATAATAAAAATCTTACTTACCTGTTAAGGTTTAATTGATAAACTGACTTTCAATCATTAACGTAATTATCTATTCATAATAGAGAATAAAAATATGGCAGTCGATTTTAGTAACACGCTCATAGTCGCAATTTCCGCATCTGCACTTTTTGATTTAACAGAAGCAGAAAGCTATTTATTACAATTATTAGAGCAGCGCCCTATCAGCGCTATAAAAGAGTTCCGTGACTATATGGCTGAGCGTGAAAACGACTCTTTAAATATTGGTGCCGGCTACCCCTTGATCAAAGCTTTGCTCAATCTAAATAACTACTGTAATCAATGTCCTGATCCGGAATCAGATATTGAAGCGCCGTTAGTCGAAGTGGTTATTGTCTCAAAAGGTAGTCCAGATACGGGTATTCAGGTACTCAATGCGATCCGTGAACATGGGCTTAACATTTCAAGGTCAGCATTTATTTCGGGTAGCCTTGTTGCTCCTTATATCAAGGATTTTGATGTTGATCTGTTTTTAACCACCAACCGCGAAGATGCGCAGCAAGTTGTAGATGCTAATATCTGCGCTTGTGCGATACTAGACGCAACACCAGTCAATACTTATGAGTTAGACACTAAGCAGCTGCGCATTGCTTTTGATGGTGATGCTGTCTTATTTGATGACTCAGGCGAGCTGCTTTATAAGCAAAAGGGTTTGCAAGCTTTCCACGATCGGGAAGCCGAAATGCGTGATTTGCCAATAGAAAAGGGTCCGTATGCAGAATTATTAATTAAACTGTCCAAAATGCAAGAACGTCTGCCTGCAAGCTTGCATTCTTGCCCTATGAAGATTGCTTTGGTGACCGCACGCAATGCGCCTGCTGATTTACGAGCGATAAAAACGCTGCGCGATTGGGGAGTGGATCTTGACATGGCATTTTTTTTAGGTGGACTGGAAAAGACAGCGGTACTCAAAACTTTTGCACCCCATATTTTCTTTGATGATTCGGTGAAGCATATTAATGCTGCACGGGGTTTTATTCCTACTGCTTTAGTCCCTTATCATTCGACATCGCTACTACACAGCGATAGTTATTTAGTGGCTGATAAAGAGGCGGCACTGTTGGCTTTTAAACCGGTAGAACGCTCACTTTTTGTGGTGAATCATTAAAATATAGCTAAAGAATTCGGACTAAAGGAATAGGATCTTATATGAATTGGCAGCGACTGCTTAGCTTAATTATGTTACGAGTAAAACAGGTTATTGGCTTATATGCTTTTGTTTTAATACCGATGTGGGGCATGTTTTTTCTAAATGAAGTGGCATTATTCGGCATGTGGAATATCTTTGGTATTGTGCCACGTGCCTTAGATCTGGGCAGTATGATAGGGGTATTTGCGTCATGGACAATGCACGGCAATTTTTCACATCTGCTGGGTAATACTGTGACGCTGTTACAAATTTTATTTTTATTTGGACTTTTTGAAAAAAATGCATATCGTACAGTCATTAAGTTAATAGTCGCATCTGGCTTGGTGACGTGGGTAATTGGTTCACCATCGTCCATACACATTGGTGCGTCAGGGCTATGTTTTGCGATGCTCGGTTATATGATAGGTGGGGCAGTCTTCGCACGGCGTTGGGGGTATTTGTTGGCTTGTATTGTGATGGGAGCAGGGTATTGGTTGACTATTAAGCAAGGATTGATGCCGCAGCAAGGTATTTCATTTGCCGCGCATTTTGGGGGTTTATGCGCCGGCTTATTGTTAGGGGCAAACTCAAAACATACTTATACGAAAATGACTAAACGTTATTAGATGTCATCATGACGCTACTATTCCAAATATTTTTCTAGCAAAATGATTTATTATCACTATTCTATGGTTGGATATTTTTATAAATTACTCTGCTCGTCTGAACACACATTGATAAATAACGGATCATCAGTCGTTAAAGGACGCCATTTGGTTGTTTGTTTAACGTGTTCTTTGATAGTTAGTTTGCTGTTTTCTGCTGTTGGTAGTATATAGTCTGCACGCGCAGGGGCAGTACAATCGATGACCTGCGGGATTTTCTGCACACTCAAGCGTCGTTCGAACAAATATAAATCTACCAAGTAGATATCTTGGTTGTCTACTTGAGCACGGGCGTGTCCACTATCGGCGGCTATAAAGCGAAATGTTTGTGGTTTAGCGTACGACCATGGACGGAACCAAGTACTCTCTTCAGCCTTTTTAACCACGGTCACGCCTTCAGGTAGTTGAGCCACTTGCTGATCGTACCAGTTGTATTCTTGGTGTATTTGAAAGGCAAAGATACCGATAGCACCAAACAAGGGAATAAGCCATTTAGGTGCTCGCTTGCCCGCCAGTTTGCTGAGGTGAGTTATGATGAGTGCCACTCCGGCTAAGCCAAATCCAGCAGCTATAGTAGCAATAAACTCAAAAAGCATAAGAGTCGTCCTTAACGCACTGGGCGCAATTAATACCTATTCCTAAAATAAACGAACGCTATCTGGCTTACTAACTATATCAATAGTAGTACTTACGGATATTTTTCTCATTGTTTTTAATTTTAGAAACAGGTTAACAAAATAATCGTTTGTCATAAAATATATAAATAACAACGTTGGAGTAAAAAAATCACTCACAGGCAGCTGCTGCCTGTGAGTGATATATAGTAACAGAAGATACGTTATTTATACCTCACTTGGTGGCTTAGTGGTCGACTGCGCCGCCAGCCCCACGTGGAGAACGTACGCTCTCAACCAGTTCTTGGATATGTAATGGTGGTGGTGCAGTAGCATAAGAAACAGCGAATGCTACGATAAAGTTAAGTAATGCACCGACCGCACCGAATGATAATGGCGAGATACCAAATAACCAATACTCTGCTGTATCAGGGAAGTTTGCAGTACCACTGATAAAGAACCAACCTTTGAAAACAAAGATATAGAGTAAGATACTAATTAAGCCCGTCAACATACCAGCGATAGCGCCGATGCTGTTAATACGCTTAGAGAAAATACCCATCATCAATGCAGGGAACAGTGAAGCACCTGCAATACCAAAGGCTAATGCAACCACCTGTGCGGCAAATCCTGGTGGATTCATGCCCAACCATGTAGCAACAACAATCGCGATACCCATGGTGATACGTGCTACTTTTAGCTCACCTTTGTCAGTAATGTTTGGATTAAGATTCCTTTTAATCAAGTCATGACTGATTGCTGATGAGATAGCTAGTAGTAGGCCAGCTGCCGTTGATAGCGCTGCTGCCAAACCACCTGCGGCGATAAGACCAATAACCCATGGTGGTAACTGTGCAATTTCTGGGTTAGCCAATACGATGATGTCAGCGTTGACATCGAGCTCATTACCAGCCCAGCCTGCATCTGTAAAGCGGCCATCGACTTCTAGATCATGTTCAGCCTGTGCTTTGGCAACGGCTGCTGTTGCTGCTGCAACGTCGCCACCTTCAGCTTCTGCAGCTGTCAAGGCAATCTGTGCTGCACCAAGTCCGCTATCGTTGTATAGCTGGATGCGACCATCATTATTGAGGTCGTTATACTTGATGAGTCCGGTGTCTTCCCATGTTCTCATCCAATCAGGACGCTGCTCATAAGTAAGCGCAGGCTCATCAACACCTTGTGGGTAAATCGTATCGAGTAGGTTTAGACGCGCCATTGCACCTACTGCTGGAGCAGTGAAATATAGCAATGAGATAAATACCAATGTCCAACCGGCTGTCCAGCGGGCATCAGCAACTTTAGGAACGGTGAAAAAGCGAATAATAACGTGCGGTAGACCTGCTGTACCAATCATCAGTGATAAAGTAAATAGCACCATGTTTAGCTTGTTAGGTACATCAGCAGTATAAGCCGCAAAACCTAAGTCAGTAACGACCTGGTCAAGCTTGGTTAGAATAGGAACGCCAGCTTCGACATGGTTTGAGAACAAACCAAGACCTGGAATTGGATTACCAGTCAATTCGAGCGAGATGAAAACCGCAGGAATTGTATAAGCAATCATTAGAACCACATACTGTGCAACCTGCGTGTAAGTAATCCCTTTCATACCACCAAGTACGGCGTAGAAGAATACCACGATAGCAGCAATGATAAGACCTGTATCGTTCTCAACTTCTAAGAAGCGTGAGAAAGCAACACCAGCACCCGTCATCTGACCAATAACGTAAGTGGTTGATGCGATAATCAAACAGACGACTGCAATCATAGCAGCGGTTTTAGAGTAAAAGCGATCACCAATAAAGTCAGGTACGGTAAACTTACCAAACTTACGTAAGTAAGGCGCAAGTAGCATGGCTAGTAGTACATAACCACCCGTCCAACCCATCAAGTAGGTTGAAGCACCATAACCACCAGCTGCTAAGATGCCTGCCATGGAGATAAATGACGCGGCACTCATCCAGTCAGCGGCTGTTGCCATACCGTTCACAACCGGATGGACGCCACCGCCAGCAACATAGAACTCACTGGTGGTACCAGCGCGCGCCCAAATCGCAATACCGAAGTATAAAGCGAAGGACAGACCCACAAAAATAATATTAATCGTAAATTGACTCATAGGGCTATTCCTCGTCTACACCATATTGTTTATCGAGTTTATTCATACGCCAGGCGTAGAAGAAGATTAAGATGATAAATATCCCAATAGACCCTTGTTGTGCAAACCAAAAGCCTATATCAGTACCGCCGATAGCGATACCTGACAATAATGGACGTAACAAGATGCCAAAACCATAAGAGCATATTGCCCAGATGATTAGACTACCTATAATAAGACGGATATTAGCTTGCCAATAGCCGGATGTATCGTTGCGGTTCTCCATAGGACAACTCCTTTTGCCTTACATAAAAACGGGGTTACTGTTTGGAGTCTAGCAAGTCATTGTGGTTTAGCTTCTATCGCCTAGGGCGACATTGTATCTATAAAACAATTATAAAAATTGTTTTATAGACCGCTAAAGCAGAATGACCAACCAGCATTAGTAACCAAAAATTACCAATAAAATGAGTAAATTTTTGCAGTATTTTTTATAAACTAGGGGCTGTATAGAATTCAGCTAAGGAACTGACAAAGACTATTTTTTAGGCAATTCGACGCCAAAAATAGTAAGTTTAGTCATTCTAAGCGCGATAGTTTTGGCTATGAAGTGGCAAAAAATAGTCCTGTTCCTTCGGACTGATGCTAAAATCGCCCCAGACGTTGTTGTAAATCTAGCTAAGGTCTCGACATTACCTTCGATTTACGCCTAGTCTGGAATTATTTTAGCGATCAGCAGTCCTAATAGATGAATTCTATACAGCCCCTAACAGACTATAAAAAATAAACACGTACTGCCTGATACAGCGCGAACGATAAACAGTAAAAATATAATATGTAACAGTATATTTGGTTACTGAAAATTATTTACCCAAAAATAACAACTATTTTGTCAGGTATGACGCTGACCACATTGATTCAGTTTTCGCATAGAAAAAAAGAGTATATCTAGGAAGGGAGAGGGGATAGGACGGTCCGCTGTCTTTTTCACAATCTTGTCTTCCTGACAAGCGTCTTAATATTTCTGATGCTCTAGTTATTCATGCTCGTAAGCACATAGCAAATCGGTATGAATATATAAAATTTATTTATATAAAATTTATGTGAGCGTTATTCCAAACAATTCGGCATGACTTCTAATAAATACTATAAATTTATTTTTGATAAGTGCCATATCGTCAATAAAACTACTTGAATAGTACGGTAATTATCTCATTCATGCTGCTAAATTGTTACTTAATACATTCTATAGTATAAAGACTATAAGTAACATTTATTTAAGAAATAAATTTATTAAGTTGATAACCAAATATGATAATGACTAACCCTTTAATATCTATATCATGCACATGATGTTTTTATATCAAAATTTTGAGTCAGATTTTCTCGGATTTTGGTAGCTGAAAGACAATATCAATATGACATTTAAACAAGGTATAAAAAGTAATAATGAGGAGTCCGTATGAACGAGGGTGTAGTAGGTTGGCTTAATAGTATCGTAAATTATGGTGTCAGCATTATTTGGGGTAATAACGATTGGTTAATCGCTAGCAATCCATGGTATGGGTTGTTGATGTTCGTATTAATAGGCGCGGGCCTTTACTTTACAGTGGTGACCCGTTTTATTCAGTTTCGACACTTCGGTCACATGTGGCAGTTATTACGGGTTTCTAATCAGGGGCGTAAGGATGGTGGTATCAGCTCATTTGAAGCGCTGATGACCTCCCTTGCTGCTCGCGTGGGAACGGGTAACTTAGCAGGGGTTGCGATTGCTATTTATCTCGGTGGCCCAGGTGCGGTGTTCTGGATGTGGATGACTGCGCTCGTCGGCATGTCGACCAGTTTTATCGAGTCAACGTTAGCACAAGCTTATAAAGTACCGCACAATGACAATGTTTACCGCGGTGGTCCCGCTTACTATATCGAAAAAGGTCTCGGTAAGCGCTGGCTAGCGATATTTTTCTCGCTATGTTTGCTGGTGGCGTTTGGTTTGGCATTTAATGGCGTACAGTCAAATACCATCGCTCAGGCCACCAACGAAGCCTTTGGTGTGCCGACATGGATGACAGGTTTGGTGCTGGTGGTGCTGGTTGCTCCAGTAGTATTTGGTGGTTTGCGCTCAGTCGCTCGTATCGCTGGTAAAGTCGTGCCCATCATGGCGATTCTATATATCTTATTGGCATTGTTTATCATCGTGACCAATTTTAGTCAATTCCCAGCAGCGATTGCGTTGATTGTAAAATCAGCCTTTGGTTTTGAGCAAGCAGCAGGCGGGGTGATTGGTTATGGTATTGCTCAGGCAATGATTAACGGTATCAAGCGCGGTCTGTTTTCGAACGAAGCGGGTATGGGCTCAGCGCCTAATGCAGCGGCAACAGCGAAGAGCCATCCTGACCATCCAGCGGTACAAGGGTTTATGCAAATGCTGGGCGTTTTTATGGATACGCTGGTAATTTGTACGGCGACGGCATCTATTATTATTTTATCAGGCGTGGTCGATCCTAGTGTCGAGCAAGAAGGCATTCAGCTCACTCAATTAGCGCTATCACAGTATGTGGGTGATATGGGCGTCGTATTCGTGGCGATTGCTATTTTCTTCTTTTCATTCACCTCTATCATTGCCAACTATAGCTATGGCGAGTCCAATCTTGAATTTATCTCTGGTAGCAAAAACGCCAAAGTGATGATTATGGTGTTTCGCTTTATGGTGCTAGGTATGGTCTTTGTCGGTGCTATTGCCAGCTTACCTGCCATATGGAACTTCGCTGACTTATCGATGGGTCTGATGGCCTTGGTCAACTTAGTGGCTATTTTGCTATTGTCTCCTGTGGCACTGAGAATATTACGTGATTATGAGCGCCAAGTGAAAGAAGGTAAGACAGGTGAACAAATTACCTTTAATCCTGATGATTTCGTCAAGCTAAAAGACGAAGCCAATCGCGATGCATGGACGGATTAAGTTTAATTATTAAATAGATAAAGACAAAAAAAACCGCTCTTTTTAGAGCGGTTTTTTATTGTAGGCATATTATTTAAGTAACACAATCGTTGTCTTAATCATGATTTACATGTTTGGATAGTTAGGACCGCCGCCGCCTTCTGGGGTTACCCAAGTGATGTTTTGCGAAGGATCTTTGATATCACAGGTTTTACAATGCACACAGTTTTGCGCATTGATAACAAACCTAGCGCCTTCGGCATCTTTCACTACTTCATAAACGCCAGCTGGACAGAATAAACGCGCAGGCTCAGCATATAACGGTAGGTTGATTGAGATAGGCACAGTGGTATCAGTCATTTTTAAATGCGTTGGCTGATCTTCAGTATGGTTGGTATTTGAGATAAATACCGACGACAACTTATCAAACGTCAGCTTACCATCAGGCTTAGGATATTCCGGCTGATAGGCATGGTCTGCGCGCTCTAACTGGTCATAATCATGTAAGTTATCATGAATGGTCAGCGGCATTTTGCCACCCAACAAGTTTTGTTCGATAAAGTTAAACGCGCCACCCATCCATTGACCCATGCGATGCATAGCTGGGGCAAAGTTACGCCCTTCATAGTTGTCTTGATATAACCAAGATTCTTTATACATAGTAGTATAGGTCACTACTTCGTCATGTTGGCGGTCAGCTTGTAGCGCTTCAAAAATAGCTTCGGCTGCTAACATCCCTGACTTTATTGAAGTATGCGTGCCTTTGATTTTGGCAGAGTTTAAGAATCCAGCGTCGTCACCTACCAACACACCACCTGGGAAGGTGAATTTTGGTAATGAGTTTAGACCACCTTTAGTGAGTGAACGCGCCCCATAAGAAAGACGTTTACCACCTTCTAAAACGTTGCGAATGACCGGATGTAATTTTAAACGCTGCATCTCATCAAATGGTGACATGTAGGGGTTAGAGTAAGAAAGATCAATGACAACACCGAAGCTGACTTGGTTGTTTTCATCGAAGTATAACCACCAGCCACCAGAAGATCCGGTATCGCTTAGTGGCCAACCTGAGCCATGCATGACGACGCCTTGCTCATGCTTTTCGGGATCAATATCCCACAGCTCTTTAATGCCGATCGCGTAATGCTGGGGATCGCAATCTTTATCAAGGTTAAAGCGGCTGATTAGGCGCTTGCCTAAGTGACCACGAGAGCCTTCGGCAAAGATAGTATACTTAGCCAGTAATTCATAGCCGGGCTCAAAGCTTGGCTTAGCATCGCCATTTGCCGCTACACCCATATCACCAGTCAATACCCCTTTAACTGAGCCATCATCGTTATATAAGATGTCGGCAGCAGGGAAGCCTGGGAACATCATGACTTCTAGCTCTTCGGCTTGAGCCGCTAACCAACGAACGACATTACCCAATGATGCAATATAATTGCCTTCGTTGTGCATGCTGGCTGGAATAATAGAGTCCATAAGCTTGGTCGATTTAGTCGCTGACCCTAGCATGTACACGCGATCTTCAGTGACAGGGACGTTAAGCGGTGCGCCTTTAGCTTTCCAATCAGGTATCAGCTCGTCTAAGGCTCGCGGCTCCATAACTGCACCGGATAAGATATGAGCACCAAACTCAGAACCTTTTTCGACCACAGCGACCATGAATTCATCGTTGCCCGCTGCGATAGCGAGCTGACGCAGACGAATAGCAGCAGATAGCCCAGCAGGGCCACCACCAACGACGATAATATCGAATTCCATTGATTCGCGCTCAATCTCAGGCTCTAGCGCAACAGGTTCTGCTACTGGCTCTGGTGCCTTGTCGATAGTGACTTTTTCAGAGTCAGGTTCAACGATTTGTTCTTCTACAGCAACTTCTTCAGTGGCTGGTGTTTCTTTATCTAGATTCGCCTTCTCTGTCACTACTGGTGCGTCAGTATTCACAGTGTCACCATCAATGACTGGCTTTTGAGTGTCTTGCTCTTGCATACCTACTCCTAAACTTTTAGTGGCTTATCTCAGGGCATCATTAGCTTAACAATTGAATAATAAACTTGCAGCGCTAACTTCACTCAGACATATGGCTGCCCGATAAAAACTGTCTTTGCGGCATTAGTTGACCACGTTACTGTCGAAATCTCTGTATTCAATGTATTCAAAGATATCAACGCATACGTAAAATCTGTCATTAATACAACACCTAATTGACCATTTTAATAAAAAATCGTTACTCATTATAAAAGAAAAGTCCTACAAACACGATACGCATTTATAAGTATCAGTGTTAAGGTAAGATTGAGATAATGAGGGTGCTAAGATGATATGGTTTCATCATACCCGAAACTAAAATTTATAGTAACGTTAGATTTACCAAACTTTGAATATTAAGTTTTAATACTAAGTCAGAGGTTATGTGATGAATAACAATAACAACAATACGATCAAAAATAATGAAAGTGGTGCTGAAACCCCAAGTAGCGTGTCATCTGCCCCAAATGATATAGAGGCCCTCAGCCAATATTTAAAATCTACCGCTGGCAAACGGGAAGGTCGTAGCATACCACCATTAGAGAAGTGGCATCCTGAAAACAGTGCTGATATGGATCTAGTCATAAAAGCCAATGGAGAGTGGTGGCATGAAGGTGGGCATATGACCCGCGAGTCATTGGTCAGCTTGTTTGCCACTATATTATGGAAAGAGGACAATAACGGCGTCACCGAGTATTTTTTAAAGACACCAGTACAAAAGCTGCGTATTCAAGTCGAAGATGCGCCCTTGTTGATTAATGATGTGGGCATTGTCAATGAAAATGAGACGAGTTGGTTGGAGTTTACCACGACGACTGGCGATGTGGTACGTTTAGATGATGAGCACCCCATTACATTAAAGGCGTATAATCCTAAAGACAATGACACGAACCAAACGCTCGCTGGGGTAGGCAATACAAGCAATCAAAACGTAGCAACCGAAAAACAGATACGTCCTTACATGGCGGTTAGAAATAGTTTGACCGCACTTATCGGACGCAACACTTTTTATCATTTGACTGAAATTGGTGAATTGACAGAGCAAGATGGTGAGACGATACTCACTTTGCAAAGTGGTGGGAAACACTACCAGTTATCAATGCCAACCAGCTAATAACCCATCTAGCATTTGCCAAAATGCAGCGATATTAAAATACAGCGATATTAAAATAAATGGTATCAAAATAATGACAGGTCTATCAGGATGGCGGTAACAGAACGATGAATATTGCCGCAAAAAAAGTGGTTAGTGAGATGCAAACCCAACCAGCCGCTTTTACTAGCAACGCTTTTGATAAAGCGGTGGTTAATAACAATCGCAGTGCCCCCATCGGCTTGTTTGATTCGGGTGTCGGTGGCCTCTCCGTTTACCTACATTTAGCGCAGCAGCTTCCTACTGAGCGCTATGTTTATTATGCCGATACGTTAAATGTGCCTTATGGCAATCGCGACAGTGCAGATATCGAAGCCTTGACTTTGATAGCAGTAGAATGGTTGTATCAGCAGGGCTGTAAGCTGATTGTCATCGCTTGCAATAGCGCCTCAGCTTATGCTTTGGAGGCCGCAAGGCGCAGTTATCCGCAGCTGCCTATTGTCGGTTTGGTGCCTGCATTGAAACCCGCGATATTGGCCAGTCAAAGTGGTCGTGTGGCTGTGTTAGCAACCAAGGCAACGTTGAATGGAGTATTGCTTAATGACGTCATCACCAACTTTGCCCATCCTAACGGTACGATAGTGACAAAGTATTTTGATCCAAACTTGGTACCGTGGGTAGAGGCAGGGATGCCAGAACAAGATGCTACGGCCCGACTTATACGCCAGAAATTACAAGCATTTGCAAGTGATGGCGTCGATCAATTGGTACTCGGCTGTACGCACTATCCGTTTTTTAAAGCGTTTTTATTGAGTGAGATTACACAGCAGCAATTATCGATGCAGATCGTCGACTCAGGACAGGCAATTGCTGAACGGGTTAAGCAACTATTAGTCATAAATAAGCTGTCTGCACTGAATGAAAGCGGGACAAATAGCGGGCACTCAAAATTAATCAGCCCGACAAAGGTAGATTCTCGAATACCATTGGTTTTTTATGCAACCAAACATGATGAGAGACTTAGCGCTTTAGTGGAGGGTCTACTGGGCAAACAGACAATATTGCAATACTATTCTGATTGGTCTGGTTAGATATTGCCGAATACCCTTAATGGCAATATGGAGACCATAATCTTGCACGATGTTGCTATAATGATAATAAATTAAGCCCAGCCTTATAAGTTTGTGCTAGGCTGTGCAAAATAAGATATTTGTGCTTTTTTATATCATTCCCTTTTATGTGATGACCTAAGTTTAGGGGTAATTGTGCCAAACCGTCGCTATCATATTCATGTCATATGCGCTGACAACGACCAATTGCTTGTTTTGGATAGCTTAGCGATATTTTTTCAGGCGCGGGCGTTCTTAACCTATGACGTATCGAGCCAGTTGCCAAAAGCATCGTTATATGGTCGACAGTGTATAGATGCGTGTGATTATGTATTAATGGTCGTCGGCGACAGCTATGGTACGGTGCAAAAAAACGGTGTCAGTCAAATGCATTTGAGCTATTTGAATGCCAAAGCCAAGCTCAAACCTTTACTCATATTGGTTAAAAGTCATCATCAAGATGCTAATATCAGTCGTCAGTTGCAAGAGTTTGTTAAGTCAGTGACTCGGCAAAACAGTCAAATATATTATTATGATACCGTAGTTGATATCGAAAAACTGCTCGTACAAGCTTATTATAATACGGTGGGCAATCATGTCGTAAATGGTGGCTGGATAAGAGTCAGTGAGGAGATGATTAAATTTAGTAAGCAAACTGTCTCTGAAAGATTGTCTGACCTAATATCCAACCATAAAACGTTTACAAAAGAAGCGCCAGTGGTTGAGGAACGGGTAGTAGATAATATCAGTAACCCACTGGTACTGACCGAAACCTTTGATATTCAGTATAGCGCTCATGCTTATGAAGGTGGGAATTTAACGACTGTCACTCGGTCAATGACATTAACGTGGAAAGAGGTACTGATCGCTTTGATGAAAACACCAGCGACTTTTACTAGCTATGGTTTACATAATACCTTCAATCGCTTGATCGTCTCAAGAGCAGAGCAGGATATAAAACAAGATATGCCAAATGTTCATGCTGTCTCACGCTGTCAAATCTCCCAAGAGTCTTTGAACCATTTACAGCGCCAGTTGGTTAGCGCCAATTGGATACAATTAACGACCTACGGTACTCGAGTATCACAAGAGCTTTGGAAGCTTACTTTTTATGCAAAAAATTTATTTAAAGATGAATGCCCTAAAACCCAATAAGTAGCAATCCTCGCAAGCCATCAATTTCACCGATATCTCGAAATACTTATCACCATATATTTTATAGTCATTATATTCACCATGATGACTACGTTTTGTAATACAAAGCATACGCGTCAACGGTTGTGAATTGGCTCAATACTCGTGATAATGACACTATAGACAAAGAGTATTATAAATAAAAAATGATATTTGACCCATCGTTGAGCTTAAAATTAAAAATGTACCAACCGTAATATATTTATAATAATGGTTAATTAAGGAGAGCCTATAATGAGTAACTCTAAAAATGATGAATTAAGAAGTGAACTGGATAGCTTAGAAAAGTCTATGCACGATGCCAATCAGTTTCATACGTTGGAAGAACAAGTAGCCGATATGAAGCGTCGCGGTATCGATCCTAGCAAAGCCTATAAAGATTTGGATAGAAAAGAAGAAGATGCAGATTGGGGCGATGCCACTTGGAAAGAGAATGGTAAATGGAAGCCAAAAACGCCAGCCGACTTAGATGATAAAGCGCGTGAGAACTGGGATGGGGATAATGGCAAACCAAATCCACCACCTATCGTTTAAGTTTTTTAAAATATTGGGTTGTTCAAATAGATAATATAAGCCCATAAAATACAAGCACAAACAAAAGCCACGCTATTATTAGCGTGGCTTTTGTTTGCTATAAAGCAGTTTGAATTATGAACCCTCATCGATACGGATGAGCTTTACAGCACCATCAGCGTCGGTGACACGGCGATATCGCGTGTTACCAGAAGTGGATGGTTGAGTAGCAGAGGGTTGTGTTGAATTACTATTAGGAGTGCTAGTTTGCTGTTGAATAAGCTGCCCCATACGGTCGGCAGGAGCAGGGTTTAAGGGTTGGCTATTCGATGGCTGCTGGTATTGATTGCCGGACTGGCCTCTATTAGGTGTCGAATTGCCAATAATGGCGCGATAGAAGTTCTGTCCTGCGCGACCATCAGCAGGAGAGATACCCTTACTGGTTTGGTATTGCTGGATAGCCGTACGGGTATTGTCACCAATGATGCCGTCGACATCGCCAATATCGTAACCAGCGTCCAATAATGCTTGTTGAATATCTTTGGCTTGCTGACGGCTGATACCAGGATCGTCTGTTGGCCAAGCAGTCATAAAGTCAGTTTTGCTGCTGTCCTCACGGGTGATTAAATCTGATAAATGGGCGATTGCCAGCGCATAATTTTCTGAAGCGTTGTATGAATAAAACGTATCGAAGTTTTTACCCACCAAAAAAGCAGGGCCATCTTTGCCAGCAGGCAACATTAAGCCCGCACTATTTAAATCATAAGGCAGAGGACTGCCATTGGCTAAGGTCAAACCTTGATTGCGCCAGTGGCTCATCGATTTTTTGTCTTTGCGGTTGGAAGCTGCCCAAAATCCACTGGGCAATTTAACTTCATAACCCCATGGCTCACCAGTTCGATAACCACGATTGTCCAAGAAATTGGCGGTAGAGGCCAATGCATCGGGCACGCTATTGACTAAGTCGCGACGACCATCACCATCGAAATCTACTGCCAGCTCTAAAAAGGTACTGGGCATGAACTGGGTTTGTCCGAAAGCACCTGCCCACGAGCCTGTCATATCACTGGGTGCGATGTCACCTTTTTGGACGATTTTTAAAGCATTGGCGTATTCGCCTTGGAAATAGCTTTGACGACGATCAAAACAAGACAACGTCGCTAGAGACTCAAACAAGGGCTTTTTACCCAAGGTTTGCCCGAAGTTTGACTCCACGCCCCAAACCCCTAATACGTGCTCAGCCTTTACTCCGTAACGCGATTCAATTTTACGTAGCGTATCGCTCCATTGATGCTTGGCACGGATACCATCTTCGACACGCTCTTTGTCAACCAGTGATGAGAGGTAATCCCAGACATCCTTTTGAAACTCTGGCTGATAGTTTAACGATTGAATCACGCTAGGGTCTGGCTCGCTTGGACGGTAGTTATTAAAAGTGAAACTGTCGACACCACGAAATTTACTAGAGTTTTTTAGACCATCTAGACATTGTTGAAACTCGCTATTGGATAGATTAGGTGCTGGTGGCTTAGCGGCTTGGGCGGAGCTAGCAAAACTTAGCCCAACAGCAAAGCTAAGTAGCGATAAAGTAGAAACTGGAGTCAAACGCATGACAATATCCTATAAACGTCAAAGTGGTCATTAAAGAGGGAAGCAAAGCTGATTGGTGCAGTATGGACTTAGAGTAACCAATCTAAATAGTAAAGAAAAGGTATCGCAGCACTCAGTTACTATAAATTGACGCTGGCGTGAGGTTAGAAGAGGTTTTTGGCGGCTTGACGCGTCAGATTGTCTCAGCTGAGGTTAATGGTTTTATATTAATCACAAAAAACTACTCCCCCAAAACTCTATCTAACTCTTCAATAAAATCATGAATACGCGCAGCATTTTTACCCAAATCGCTCCCGCCAACTCGTGATTTACTACGGATATCGACCAGACGCTCGTTACCATTATCAGTAATACGCACGACAACATCATCTTTAAAGCCAAACCAGAAAGTGGTGTCCGTTGCTTCAGCAATCCCTTTGTCGGCATCAATATTTATCAGTTCCCAACCTAGATTATCGATGGCTTGTTTGGTTGCTTCGACCAGCTCAGACTTTGATTGAGGATAATCTAAGGTTTGTAGTTCGGGATAGCCTTGACGTTGTTGCTCGGCAGCCTCTTCACCCGCATACTCAGCTGGGTTTGGGGCGTCAGCACGTAGTGGGGCAATAGCCAAAAACTCAGGTGGGTTCACCAAATCAGTTGAAATATCATGAATGGGTGGTACGTTTTTGGCTGTATTCAACATACTAAGCGGGATAGCGATCGCAATGATAGAAAGTATGAGGGCTGTCAACGTGCTATTAAGTCTCACTGTGTCACGTTTAAATAAAAACTGTATACCTAACAGGATGAGGGCGGCAATACCCACAAGTACGCCAACTGTAAAGCCTGTAAACGCCGTAGCCAAGTCAAAAAATTCAAACTTATAGAGAGGGCCTGGCAGTATGACTAGTAGAATAGCGATAAAGCTCATTAGAGTGACTAAAATTCGCATTCGATTGCTCCGTTGCTATTCATTGACGGCTTAAGTGTTTTTAATCATAGCCTATTTATTAGCATTCAATAGCCAAACATGCTCCGTTACAGCCATATTTGGTGCGGCATTCAAGGTTGAGGGCTGACCTTCAATCTCCGTTATTTGGTAGTGACTACTATAGTACTGTTGAACTTGCTTGCTACTAATTGAGAAAGGCGGCCCTGCTCGTTCATTTTGGTCGTAATGCAGTGTTAATAACAGTTGAGCAGCGTTTTGGCTGAGCGTGCATATTTGCTCGCTATATATCGGGCGCATATCAGGTGGCATGGCGATTAATGCGGCTCGATCATACACCGCATCAACGTGACCAATATCGTGAGGTGTCAGCTCAAAAATATCAGCAACCCATAGCTTTATGGTTTGATTTAATCGTTGGCCTTGATAGCATTTGATATCTGGATTATCAGCATGTTCTTTTATTGTGTACGGGATATTTTGCTCAATGAAAAATTCTTTTATCGCTGATTCAACTAATTCAGCACCAACGACATTATAGCCTTGGTCTAATAGCCAAACCATATCGATTGATTTGCCGCATAGCGGTATAAAAACACAGCTTTCACTCGATAATGCTAACCTTTCAAAATATTTAATTAATTTTGGATTGATTTGAGACTGGTTAAAGCCGATACGCTTTTCTTGCCAACGTAATTGCCAAAATTCGGGATTCATGACCTTAGCCTTTATTTATCAGGTTTAATGTTATTCTTTACTTTGAACTTATTATCATAACCTGTTGTTCAATGTTGTCAAAGGCATTAAAAAGGCCAAACACTCTTATAATGAGCGTTTGGCTTTTATTAAGCACTAGGTTAGGAACTTATAGTCGGTTCTAAATAAAAAAGATACGTTATGGTATGACGCGGAACTGGTATAAATTTTTCTTGCTTGCTGTGTCTACGCTGACAGAGGCTGAAAAAAATGTATACCAGTCCCACTGTAGCGCTTTTATATTGAACTTATTAGATTTTAAACGAATAAACTCCTAATCCATATACTGTTTAGCTCACCATATACTGACTAAACTCTTTACGCAGTTTGGCAAGTTTTGGTGGTATGGAAAAGTTACAATAAGCTTGACCTGGGTTTCTATTAAAGAAATCCTGATGTGTTTCTTCGGCCTTATAAAACTCGGCAGCAGGGTGGACTTCGGTGACCACATTGACCCCCATATCGCGTAATTTCTTAATCGTACGATCGACGGTTGGCTTCTGCGCTTCCTCGGTATAGAACACCACGCTGCGGTATTGGCTACCGACATCATTACCCTGACGATCCATGGTAGTGGGGTCGTGAGTGGCAAAGAAGACATCGAGTATCACTTCTAATGGGACAGTCGTTTCATCGAATTCAATTTTGATGACTTCAACGTGGCCCGTATCGCCGCTACAGACCGCTTCATAATTGGCAGAAACGGCATCACCGCCCATGTAACCTGATATCACAGATTGCACGCCTTTCACCGATAAAAACACGGATTCGGTGCACCAAAAGCAGCCACCGCCTAATACAATAGTTTGCATAATTGTTCCTATTTTTATAATTACAGAGTACGCGCCAAGCAATTTTTACTTAGCGATATACATTTAGCTTAGCAGGGCATCTGGCCGCGATAAGTAACAAACAGTAATGTTATAATGGGCTTTTGCTACGCTATGTCGCCTTAATAGTGTTAATTAAAATCATTAACCACTTCATAATTTAAGTTCTACTATCCAAAAATGAGTCACACCATGAGCCAATCTAAGCCCGCTACTGTTAAACATGACACCCTATTTACCACACCGCTCGATAAAGCGGCTCGCTTTTCCTTTGATGAGCAAGTTGTGGCTTGTTTCCCCGATATGATTCGTCGCAGTGTCCCCGGGTATGGTCAAGTGCTGGCAATGCTGCCCATATTTGCCCGTCGTCATTGTAAGTATCGCCAGCAAGATGATAATGGTCAGCGTGTCAGCCGTATTTATGATTTGGGCTGTTCGCTGGGTGCGGCAAGCATGACGCTCGCTGGCGAGTTCGAGTCGCAAGATTTGCAGATTAAAGCCATTGATATTTCACCAGCGATGACTACTGAAGCGACTACTTTACTAGAGGATAATTATCCTGAACATGATATTGAAGTGATGACTGCGGATATTCGCGATATTGAGCTTGAACCGTGCGATATGGTGATTTTAAATTTAACCTTACAGTTTTTACCCGCTGCCGATAGGGTGGCGGTATTAGAGAAAATTTACGCGGCATTAAGTGAGGGCGGCATACTGGTAGTAACGGAGAAAACTCACGCTTTTGATGAGCAATACGATGCGTGGCTGGTTGAGCGTTATTATGATTTTAAACGTGCCAACGGTTATACTGAAATGGAAATCAGTGGCAAGCGTAACGCGCTAGAAAACGTCCTTATTACTGATACTTTAGCTCAGCACCATACGCGTTTGTCAGATGTTGGTTTTCAGCGTCATTTAACGTGGTTTCAGTTTTTAAACTTTGTCTCTATTGTGGCGTTTAAATAAGGTTTATGTCGGGAGCCAATCTCGCTTTTTCTTGCCACTATGTATCGTGGTTTGGGTTATGCTTTTTGTAGGGTGCGCAAAGCTCACCAATTCAAAGACATAATTATTTATCGGTGCGCAAGGTGCACCCTACGTCTACTATTTTTGATCAATATGGTAATCCGTCTTTATGCTTAACGACACTATTATTCACGCCGAGCGCGAACTGTACTTAACTTTATTGACGCTTGCTCAAACGCATCCAAGCGCTTATGAGTGGCTTACAAAACTACCCACTTGGTTAAATGACATTAAAGATAAAGCCAACTACGCCCATGCGCCTGCTTATCAAGCATCGGTCGCTCGTTTGCCAACACCGAACGTCGATAATGTCGATCTGGACGGTGATGTATTGACGATTAATACGCCGCTTACTGATTCTGAACGTAAACAAACAGTTGCGCTATTAAAGCAACTCATGCCATGGCGCAAAGGGCCTTTTCAAATTGGTAGTAGCCAAAATAAAGAAACGCAAGCCGAGCCAATTTTCATCGACACCGAATGGCATAGTGATTGGAAGTGGCAACGAGTGGCACCGCATTTAAGCACATTAAAAGGTCGGCGTGTATTGGATGTCGGTGGCGGCTCCGGTTATCATGGCTGGCGTATGGCAGGAGCAGGGGCGGACACGGTTATTATTATTGATCCGTCATGCCTATTTTACCATCAGTTTATGGCGATTCGTCATTTCGTCGGGGCAGCAGATGCTCATGAGACAGGTCGTTATCGTACCCATTATATTCCCGTGCCACTCGAAGCATTGCCTGAGCATAGCCAGTTATTTGATACGGTGTTCAGTATGGGTGTGCTCTATCATCGCCAGTCGCCCTTTGAGCATCTGCAACAGCTGAAAGGACAATTAATAAAAGGTGGCGAGCTGGTGCTTGAGACTCTGGTTATTGAAGGTGATGCCAATACCGTACTTGTCCCTCATGACCGTTATGCGCAGATGAATAACGTATACTTTTTGCCATCGGTGGCGGCATTGATTGGCTGGCTAGAAAAAGCTGGGTTTACAGAGGTGCGCTGTGTCGATGTCGCTGTGACCTCGACTGAGGAGCAGCGTAAAACCGAGTGGATGACCTATCATTCGTTAGCAGATTTCTTAAATCCTAATGATTCAACAAAGACCATTGAAGGCTATCCAGCTCCCATGCGTGCGACCTTGATTGCCAGAAAATAGCATTTATGACGGTAGGCGGTCATAAAAACAAGGAAGAGACATTATGAAAACAA
>NZ_JBQSXN010000056.1:0-20187 GCF_052378235.1 Psychrobacter sp. AOP3-A1-26 | reverse complement strand
ATTAAATTTATTGAGTACTAGCCTTTTAACTTAACGCCAAGTTATCAAGTTCTACAAATAGTAAGCGTTAAAAACCAGCGGTCTTGTTTAAGTCATCTAAAGTATAGAAATTTGTAGGTACTGACCGATAGACCGGTTATGTAAACTGTGTCCAAATTACGACTGTCTTGCGTTACAGCTTGTATTTGTATAACGATTTTGTAAGGTAGCACCACATTTTAAGTAATTTTTAATTGTTTTGTTACACTGATTTAATGTAATTGCTCACCCATTTATATCACTTTCAATGCTCTATCGATGGCTTGTTGCCACTTATTAAGATGTTGCTCACGGATATCGGCAGACATTGTAGGCTCGAAAATCCGGTCAACTTGCCATGACGCTTTCATGGTTGCTTCATCGTATAAGCCGGTTTTCAAACCTGCCAATAACGCGGCACCTTTAGCTGTAATCTCTGTATCTCTAGGGCGCAGCACCGGCACATCGAGTAGGTCTGCTTGGAACTGCATGAGCAAGTCATTGTTTGCAGCGCCGCCATCTACTCTGAGCTCGGTGAGTGGATGCGGACTGTCTTTTTGCATGGCAATAAGCACATCATAAGTTTGGTACGCCACAGCCTCTAGTGCTGCTCGGGCAATGTGAGCTTTGGTTGTACCGCGGCTCATACCTGTAATACTGGCGCTGATATCCGAACGCCAGTAAGGCGCACCCAGACCTGTAAATGCCGGCAGCATGACCACACCCTCACTGCTATCAACTTGCCGCGCTAACTCTTCGATTTCACTACTTTTTTGAATCATTCCTAGATTATCACGCAACCATTGAACGATGGCTCCTGCCATAAACACACTCCCCTCCAAGGCATAAGTAACTTCCTTTTTTGGTGGCTGTAGCATACGCTTTCCTGATTGTACAATTTGCTCAAACGATAGATTTTCTTGGCGCGTTGGCGCTGATTTTCGTTGCCATGCGATGGTCGTCAATAACTTATGTTCGCTAAGTTTAGGGGTCTGACCAATATTCATCAGCATGAAGCAACCTGTACCATACGTATTCTTTGCCATGCCAGCATCGAGGCAGCCTTGTCCAAACAATGCCGCTTGCTGGTCACCCAATACCGCATGAATGGGGATTTGCTTGGCAAACAGTCCTTTTTTGGTTTTGCCAAAGTCGCCGTCAGAGGGCAACACATTAGGTAAAATATTCATAGGTATCGCAAAACGAGCGCACAGCTCCTCTGACCATGCCAGCTTGTGTATATCATATAATAAGGTACGAGAAGCATTGGTCACATCGATGACATGCTCGCCGCCTGTTAGCTTATATATAAGCCAACTATCTATAGTGCCAACCGCTATCTCACCCTTGTTGGCGCGCACGCTCAGTTTGGGATCATTTTCTAAAAACCAAGCGATTTTACTGGCACTAAAGTACGGGTCTAGGCGCAGACCTGTGATACGTTGCACTTCGCTTGCCATATCATCGTGATTATTGTCGCGGGCTTTGGTAGCCCCAGTAATACTTTCAGCAGCGAGCGTTTTACAATAGCTGGCGGTACGTCTGTCTTGCCAAATAATAGCAGGTGCCAGCGGCTTGCCTGTTTGCTTATCCCAAATAACAATAGACTCACGCTGATTGGTAATCGCAATACCACTGACATCGGTCGCAAGCAGTCCCGCCTGATTAATCACATCATGGGCACAGCTTATTTGTGTTTGCCAAATTTGCTGGGCATCTTGCTCAACGAAGCCTGCTTGTGGAGTTTTTAACGTTGTGGGTTGCTGCGCTATTTTAATTGGACGGGCGTGGTCATCGTATAGTATCGCTCGACTCGACGTCGTCCCTTGATCTAATGCCAAAATATATCCTGCCATCGCTCACATCCTATCTTGTTTTATTTACTTTTATAGCATACAACAGTCTTATCTATGGCTCATGAACCATCGTGTAATGAAAGGCTCAGACCTAAAAGCAATTCAATCTCGAGCCTTTGATATAGGCAGTACTAAATAAAATCGATACGTTGGCAGTTTGGTTGGTAACCACGTACTACTGTTATAAATGAGGTTATTATTTGATATAAAAATAGTTAGCTAACATAAAAACAATGTCGACACAACGTAAAACAAGCAAATACTGAGCATTGACCCGTCACCATTGTGGCACTACAGTGTATACTTTGTTATCAATAATGTATTTTTAGTGTCTGTTAATCGTTTATAATATGGCCCTCGCTTTATCAGTGGCAGCTTATAACAACCACCGATGTTAATAATTAGGGCCTGTTCTTATGTCAACGATGGGTATTTTCGACACTTATTCTGTTTGATACTCAGCGTGACGGATAACAGACTTCTTTACTGTGCTGACTTTAAATACTTTGCATTCTAATTAATGGCTTATGTGACTTATGAAATTTGCTTTATCGACTCTGTCTACTGCTGTGCTGACGATTACGTTCATGAGCTTAACGATAGCACCCTTCGCAAGTGCTAACGATAATACGATTAAATCACAAAATGCGCTGACAGCAGACAATGTGACACAGATTGTCGATGCCAATCATCAAAATTACAGTCAAAATGACAGTCAAAATGACAGTCAAAAAATTGGCACTCAAGACAGCCCAACTGTTACAACTATTGAGAGCGAAAACGCTGAGCGACAGCCTGACTTGAGTACTCTTATCGATCCCATCACTCACAAAAGTATTGATAACAGTTATCCGTTAGAAGTGTCTAGCTTGTTAAGTCTTGAACAAGCGCAAAATGTTTTATTGCAAGTGTCACCAAAAATCGCCGCCAATCAAGCAGCGATTGCCTCTAGTGAGTTTGAAACTGACGCCCTCAAAACCATAGACAATCCGCTAGTATTCGCTCAAGTATCGGCCAATGCCTACAACTTAGACACGGATATCGATTTATCGACGCTCAAAAACGGCATCGTCAACGACATTAATAATAATGTTGATAGCGTCATTCCTCCTATTCCAGAGTTACCTAATTTCGGTGAACTGGTCGGTGATCGCCTACCAGACTCTTACAATTTAAAGCATTCAGGATCAACAACTGGCGCAGGACTTGGCGTGGTTTGGCCTATTTATACCGCTGGACGCACGACTGCTTTGACAGGCGCCTCTAATGCCCGTACCCAAGAAGCCGTCGCCGACAGTATCTTAGATAAAAACGAGCTTTATAACACCTTGATTGAACGTTACTTTAAGGCACAGTTGGCCATCATTGCCGCCTATTTACGCGACGATGCCTATGATACCTTGCAGCAGACCGACCATATGGCGCAGCGGCTTTTTGAAGAAGGTTTTATCTCCCGTGTTGATCGCTTAGAAGCAAAATCCGCCCTTGCCGATGCAAAAAGCGAGTCGGTCAATGCCAATAACGATGCACGCCTCGCAATGATAGCTTTACAGCGTCTATTGCGTACTGAGTATCGCATCAAACCCTCGACGCCGCTATTTGTTTCCAGCCGCCCTCTACCAGATGTGAATTACTTTCAGGACTTGGCACTCACCAATCATCCCGGTCTACAAAAAGTCGCCGCCAAACGTGCTCAGGCTCAGCAGTTACATGCGCTATCAGATACAGGTTACAAACCTACTGTCATGTTATACGGCTATGGACAAGTTGAAAAAGACCCCAGCTGGGTAGCAGGCATATCTGCAAGCTGGAAGCTGTGGGGCGGACTCGATAAAACGGCCTCACTAGCATCGAGTAATGCCAAGGTACGTCAAGCCGATTTGTCTGAAATTGAAGTTAGTGACAACTTATTATTGCTGGTCGAGAAAAACTGGCACGATGTAAACAATGCCCAATCTCGTTATCAGGCATTACAAAGTAACGTGGATTTGGCTGCTGAAGTATTACGTTTGCGTCGTTTGGGGCTTCAAGAAGGCGTTAATACGCCAATCGAGGTCGTCCAAGCACAAACGCAGTCGCTCAAAGCGCGCACCGAACAAGCGCAAGCGGCGAATACTTATGTACAGTCACTCGCCGCCCTCATGCAAAGCTGCGGCACACCGCTCGCCTTTAATACTTATCTCAATGCTGCGGATATTCAACTACCGACCTTATATGAAAAATAACACAGCTCGTTTATCATTTTAAAAAAATCAGACAACACACGACTTATTTTGCTTATTACCGATTTTATTGCCTTAGGAATCTCACTGTCATGACTGAATCTAGCAACGAATCAGACGACGCACGTAAATTAAACGACTCAGACCAATCATTAGAATCGGGTAATACTGATAATGAGCAGTTGTCTACTGATCCTGTGGTCAATACAACCGATATTGAGCCAGAGCAAACAGTGCCCAGTTATAAGCGCAATCCAGCAAAAACTGACAAGCCTGCGAAGATTAAAAAGATGGTTTTAGTACTGGTGGCTCTAATCGTCTTGGGCTTCATTGCTTATGGTCTATATAAAAGTAACCAACATAGCGAGCCTAAAGTAGTTACTTTGCAAGGACAGATGCAAATGCAGCAAACGTCTATCGGGGCAAAAGTTCCAGGGCGTATTGCACAAATTCTGGTCAAAGAAGGTGAGGCAGTGACAATTGGCCAGCAACTGATCGAGATGGACTCGCCTGAGATTAACGCCAAGATCAATCAAGCACGTGCCGGTAAACAAATGGCACAAAGCCAGCTCGATAAAGCAGAAAACGGTGCCCGCCCACAAGAAATTGCCCAAGCAAAAGCGGCGTGGCAAGCCAATAAAGCGGCGTCTGATTTGGCCGAAAACACCTATCAGCGGGTCAATCGTCTGTACGAAGAAGGCCTAATGGCACGGCAAAAACGCGATGAGGCCTATGCGCAGTATCAAGCCACACAAGACCAGACTGAAGCCGCTCGGTTACAGTATGATTTGGCGAAAGAAGGTGCTCGCAGTGAAGATAAGTCTGCAGCAACCGCACAAGTAGCCCAAGTCGATGCCAAGCTCGAAGAGGCGCTGGTCGCAAAAGAAGAAGCCAACCTAAGAAGCCCTATTGCTGGTATCGTGGACAATGTTATTGTCAGCGCTGGAGAAGTGATTGGTCAAGGCGTCCCTCTGCTTACTTTGGTCAATACCGATGAACAATGGGTAGTGTTAAACGTCACTGAAACGCACCTTAATCAATTTGCGATTGGTCAACGATTTATGGGCACTATCCCTGCTTTATCGTCACCTGAGAAACCTTATACCAAGCAGTTTACGGTATATGCTACCTCGACGTTATCTGACTTTGCCACTTGGCGCCCGACCAATAATGACGATGGTTTTGATGTTCGCACCTTTGAGATTAAAGCGCGACCAACCTCTCCCGATAGGCGGATTCGCTCGGGTATGAGCGTGGTTGTACGTCTCAATTCAACCCCTGTTAATCAGACCCAAGAGTAAGCCATGCGCCTGATTAGACTAGGTGAAGCATTTGTACGTAGTGCTGCCTACGAGCGTCGTTTTTTAGCCAAAAATCCTTGGGATTTTAGCATGGTGGTTTGGATACCATTCCTCACCGTGCTATTGATTTGGTGGATTTTTTCACAAATACAAATCACAGATTTGCCCATTGGAGTCATTGATAATGATCGGGGTCCTGTCGCCAATACCGCTGTGCGTTATTTGGAAGCCAATCCTAACCTAACCGTCAAACAGCTTTATCACTCGCCAGCTGCTGCAGAATCCGCTATCTTGCAACGTGATATCTATGCCGTGGTGATTATTCCCGAGGATTTCTCTCGCAATATCTCCTCAAGTAAGCCTTCGCCTATCGTGCTGCAAGTAAACGCTCAATACGGCACCCACTCAGGCATCATTCAAACCAGTGTTCAATCAGTTATCGCAACGCTATCAGCCGGTGTGGAGATACAACGTCTGGTGAAGCAAGGAATGGCGCCATCCCAAGCGGCGATTAATTACTCACCTGTCGGCATTCAGCGCATCAGTTTGTTTAATGCAGCCACCGATTACCAGCAGTTTTTGGCATCGACCGTCATTCCTGCCCTGTTACATATTTTGGCAATGGTCATTGGAGCCACGACGATTGGGCGTGAATTACGAGATAAGCGAATCGGTCGTTGGTACGACTTTATTGATACTGGTCGCCCTGATTTAGCACAGATTGAAGAAAATAAAGCAGCTGTTCTAGGGGATGGAAACGTCCAAAGTAATGACAATAAACCCCCAATACCTATTAAAGATGTCAAATCTAGACAAGTCAGCACTCTCGTGTTATTAAGTGGTTTGTTGGGTAAGTATTTTTGGCCAACATTGGCTTACAGTATATGGTCAATACTGGCACTGTGGCTTGCAGCTCCGCAGCAAATAGTGGCTATCAGCTCCCTCATTGCCACTTATTTCGGTCTTGTATTACTGATGATGTTGTCATTTTGGCTTGGCGCTATCTTTACTTTGACCTCGTTCTCGTTGCGTATGGGCCTGTCAGCTACTGGTTTTATTTCAGCGCCTTCTTATGCATTTGCTGGGGTCACTTTTCCTTATATCGCTATCAGCGACAGCGCCAAGCATTGGTCGGACGCCCTACCGCTCACCCATTATTTGAAGCTACATATTGCCCAGTTACAAATGCAAGCACCTGTTGCCATCTCACTACCAATTGTCTACGGGCTTACTATAGCGACGCTTATCACTATGTACCTTACCGCCTTACTGAGTAAACGCGCGCTGGCGCATCCTGAACGCTGGGGAGCACGCTAATGTCATCATCAAAAGATAAGTTATCTACTACCACCTCAGATTCAAAAAAGGCCCCTTCAACTCAAGGATTTTTAGGCAGCTTTTTTCAAACGATTAAAGACATATTTTCTGATAAAGGCGTATTACTACTATTAATGATTGCGCCTATTATCTATGGCTTCTTTTATCCTTGGCCGTATTCTACCGAAGTCGTGAATCATGTGCCTGTCGGTATTATCGATAAAGACAATAGTAACTTATCGCAAACCATCGTCCGTTATGCCAACGCAAGCCCGCAGCTGGATACGCAGCGCTTTTTGAATGAGCAAGAAGCCAAAGAAGCTATGTGGGCTGATGAAATCGCGGGCTATATGATTGTCCCTAGTGGGCTTGAGCAGCAAGTACAATCTGGAAAAGCTGCTAGCGTCAGCGTGCTTGGCAATGGTGGTTATTTTCTGTTAAATAAAAACGTACAACTGGGGTTTTTACAGGCCGTTAGTACCGTATCAGCCGGTATCGAAGTTAAGAAAAGCGTCGCGCAAGGGGCTTATTCAGCGACCGCAGCAGCCAACACCCAAGCGGTGCCATTAAAGATTGTTCCTTTATACAATCAGACGGAAGGCTACGGCGCTTATGTCGTGCCCGCGGTGTCTATTCTTATTTTGCAGCAAACCCTTTTGATGTCGACGGCAATGCTGATTGGCACGTGGTATGAGCAACGTCGCCATAGAACCAGTATTCGCGGCTGGCTTGGCCGTATTGCTGCGCTAAGTATGCTTAGCTTTGTGGTTGGCTGCTTTTATTATGGCTGGGCGTTCGAGCTGCACCATTATCCACGCGGACAAAACATGCTTGGCAGTCTATTATTTCTACTGCTATTTTGTCCGACAGTAGCGACACTCGGTTGCGTATTGGGGCTTTGGTTTCGTCAGCGTGAGCGCAGTATGCAAATCTTAATTTTTAGCTCACTACCAATGTTTTTTGTTAGTGGTTATCCGTGGCCGGCCAATCAACTTCCAGAGTTTTTGCAAGTCATACGTTGGTTAATACCAACAACGCCTGGTATCAACACTTCTGTCCAGCTCAATCAAATGGGCGCGAGTGTTACGCAAGTGGCGACAGGTTTTTATGCGCTTGCCGCGTTATGGCTACTTTACTTTATATTACTGCTATTGTTTCGCAGATTGACTTCACATAACAAAACAGCATAATCAAAGACAATCGAAACATCGAAATATTAAGGTATTGAAGCAAAAGTATTGAAGTAAAAAAAGCGCCTGCAATATTTGCAGACGCTTTTTTATTCACTAACTTTCAGCTTTTTAATGTTTAGAACACACGATTCAGACCATTCAATGCTGCTACGCGATACGCTTCTGCCATCGTTGGATAGTTAAAGGTCGTATTCACAAAATACTCAAGCGTCGCATTACACTTCATTACCGCTTGGCCAATATGAATAATCTCTGAGGCATGGTTGCCGTAACAATGAATGCCTAGAATCTCCAATGTATCGCGATGGAATAATATTTTTAGAACGCCCGAGCGTTCACCAATAATCTGCGCCCGTGCTAGGTGCTTAAAGAACGCCTGACCCACTTCATAAGGGACCTTTTCATCCGTCAGCTCTTGCTCAGTCTTACCAATGCTGGAGATTTCAGGAATCGTATAAATACCAGTCGGTACGCTTGATACTGGCTCGGCATCACTATCACCCACCATAAAGGCGGCAGCACAGCGACCTTGATCATAAGCAGCAGAAGCCAGCGACGGCCAACCGATAACATCACCCGCAGCATAAATATTTTTAATCTCAGTACAATAAGTATCATCGACTTTGAGCTGACCACGGCTATTGGCTTCAAGCCCGATGGCTTCTAAATTTAACCCTTCGGTGTTACCTGAGCGACCATTCGACCAAAGGATGGCATCAGACTTGATGCGCTTACCGCTCTTTAAATGCAGAACGACATAATCATCATGGGTCTCAAGATGGTCAATCTCTTCATTACTGCGGATAAGCACACCGAACTGTCTAAAGTCATGGGCGATAGCATCACTGATTTCACTATCTAAGTAGCTTAGTAGCTGGTTTTGGTTATTGATCAAATCAACTTTATAACCAAGACCGGTAAAGATAGAAGCGTACTCACAACCAATCACCCCAGCACCATAAATAATAATCTTTTTGACGATATAATCCATTTGTAGGATTTTATCAGAGTCAAAAACACGCGGATGATTAAAGTCTAAGATTTCAGGGCGGTATGGGCGGCTACCGACGGTGACAATGGCTTTATTAAAAGTAATTTGTTCAAAGACATTTTCATCGGTTTCGATACGTAAAGTATGCGCATCGACAAAACTTGCCCAACCTTGGATAACTTCGATACGGTTACGCTCATAAAAACGTTTATGCGTACCGACTTGATTGCGAATAACTTTTCGTGCATTGGCCAGCACTTTGTTTAGAGGAACCTGTTTATACTCCATCGCATTGGCAAACATAGGATCACGGCGAAAGTTAATCAAGTTAAATACCGATTGGCGTAGTGCTTTACTCGGGATAGTGCCCACATGAGTAGAGTTACCACCAACTTGATCTCGCGGATCAATGACCACCACTCTTTTACCCGATTTGGTCAACTTCATGGCAGCCGCTTCACCAGCAGGGCCTGCACCTAGGACAACCGCATCATACTCATACTCATGGTCATCGCTTTTTAAACGGCGCGAGTCCTTGGCAAAACCAGATTTGATATCGATTCGCGTATCATCAAGTGGATTAATAAGATCAGGATGATACAGGGCATCGTCTTTGATTTGTTCGTGGGTTTGCTCAATATTTTGTTTTTTGTTTTTGCCTTCGGTGTGCTCGGGATTGGGCACGTGACCGCTTTCTTTATTCGATACTTCGGTATGAGTGTCTTTCCCGATATCATTGGTCGCGTCGCTTGGTTTTTTACTTCCCATCGTGTCCTCTTTATATTTACTTATTTATTTGATATTTAGACTATGCATGACACACTATTTTCATGAGTCAAGACTACAGTACTAAGGCGTGCCTACCATACGTTGTGATAGTATGTTTTGCAATGTCCAATGCCCGGTCAGGCTTTTCTTTCCTTCATCAATCTGCGGGCGGGCACTAATGATGTATTCTGTGCCAAGGCTGGGTTCGAAATCATCGACCCAGTCATAAGGAACCTGGAACACGCTGCCATTTTTGCTTGATTTGGCAAGCAAGCACTGCATCGGTAATGCCGATGCACAGGCAACACGATTGGGCATAATCGTTAGTGTTTGTGCTTCACCCAAGACGATAGTTGGAATATAACGTGGTTCAGCTACTGGCTCACGCGCAAAAGGTGACGTCTGGCAGGCACTAAGTAAGCCGACCGCACTCAGTAAACTGGCCATCAATAAAGGTGTCTTGCTAGACGAATAGGATAAACTCATAATATTCTCTATATGGTAATGAGAGGGTATTGAATAACGGGCATCAATAATTTTTTGTTAAGTGGGGCTGGTTTTTACACTCAAACTTTATCAACCAATACGGCGTTTGAGACCTGTCATTTGTAGGATACGAGTGGCAATCTCTTCAACAGACATCTCAGACACGTCTAAGCTTGGAATACCATGGGTAATATAAATCCCTTGTATCGCTCGCTGCTCTTGCTGACATTGCTGATAGCTCGAATAACGACTGCCCGCACGGCGTTCTTGGCGGATTTTTACCAAGCGATCGGTATCGATGAGCAAACCAAACAGCTTGTCCTTGTGCTCGCGTAACGCATTTGGTAGCTGATTGTCGTACAAATCATCTTCGGTCAGCGGGTAATTGGCTGCTCGAATTCCAAACTGTAAAGCTAAGTATAGTGACGTCGGTGTTTTACCCGAACGAGACACCCCAACCAGTATGATATCGGCGGCATTATAATGACGCGTGCGCGCACCATCGTCGTTGTCTAGCGCAAAATGTACCGCATCAATACGCTCTTTATAAGTCTCAGAATCGACATCATCGTGTGCATGACCGGAATGTCCATCCGGCTCTACGCCAGTCTCTTCAGCGACGCGCCCTATCAGTCCTTCATACATGTCTAGGTTACAGCCGTGCGCAGAATTGATTTTTTGACGAATTTCAGGGCTAACAATCGTATCAAATACCAAAGGTAGCAACCCGTCTCTTTGATAGGCCATATTGATTTGTTCGACGGCATCTTCGGCGCGCTCTAAGCTATCGACATAAGGTAGCACTCGCGTCTCAAAAGGCACCGAGGCAAACTGACTCAAAATAGCACGACCCAGTGTCTCAGCAGTAATCGCTGTCCCATCTGAGATAAAAAATGCCGTTCTGATGGCTTGTGAGCTGTCTAAGTTTAGCGCATGGCGGTTTTGAATGGTAGGTTTCACTTGTTCAGCGGGATTGCTTGAGTACATAACTTTGACACCTCGATTAAAAACACAATAGTAATCTTTATTTAGCTTTTATTATTCATTCATTTTAGACTCATTTTCCACTTTATATAAGTCTGATATTGAACATCTATACAGCGACAAGCGCCTATTATTCATGCTCACATTATACGCACAATAGCGGCCCAATAGAAATTAATGTTACAGGCGTACACTTAGTAAAGACAACATTACAATCAGTATTGAAACCAATATTATTTTTAGTCTGGTCATAGCAATTGACGATAATAATCCTGCACTTTTATCATTAATGTTTATCTTAATTCAGCATAATTTGTCCTATATGTTATTTGCTATATATAGCTATAGTAGATTCATTGTAAAAACCATACAGGGCTATTGGCTATATTTTTTCAGCCTTTGTCACGCTGATAAGTAGCAAGTAAGAAAAATTTATGCCAATAGAATACTATTTTGGAATATAGCTCCTTTATAGTAAAACATAGCTCTTTATAGTAAATTGATACTATTTAGCTGTTTTATGATAAAGCGGGCTTATCACTATCAGCCAACGTCATATTGGCTTTTATTAGCATTGAACCAACCCTTAAAAATTTATAATTTGGCATATCCTGCGTAAATTATGTAGCAAAGCCCACAATTTGTATCTTTTTGACAAATACTTTGGTTCTAACCCTCGAAATTCTTAAAATATAGGGGTATAATCCACCATTATAATCTTTACTAAATAACCTTATTTTCTGGAGTTATCATGGCAGCGCAATCTACAGCACTTGTAATCAATCTTGATCAGCTAGGAAAAAACGACATTGATATGGTCGGTGGTAAGAATGCCTCGCTTGGCGAGATGATCAGCCATCTATCTGATTTGGGCGTTAGCGTTCCAGGCGGCTTTGCCACCACTTCAAATGCGTTCAACCGCTTTTTGACAGAAACAGGCTTGCTTGAAAAAATCAACAACGAGCTAAAAACATTAGACGTCAATGATGTTAACAAGCTGGCTGCTACGGGTAAAAAAATTCGTACGTGGATTATTGAGCAAGAGCTGCCAAAAGACCTTGAGCAAGAAGTGCGTCAGTCATTTGAAACCATGAGCGGCGGCGAAGATATCGCCGTTGCTGTGCGTTCGTCTGCGACTGCTGAAGATTTGCCAGATGCTTCATTTGCCGGTCAGCAAGAAACTTATCTGAACATTCGTGGTATTGATAATGTCCTACTTGCGATTAAAGAAGTCTTTGCTTCTTTATATAATGACCGTGCCATCTCTTATCGTGTACATAAAGGCTTTGAGCACGAAGGCGTTGCCCTATCTGCTGCTGTACAACGTATGGTTCGCTCAGAAACTGGCGCCGCTGGTGTGATGTTCACCTTAGATACAGAAAGTGGTTTTGACCAAGTGGTCTTTATCACTTCAAGCTATGGTTTGGGCGAGATGGTCGTACAAGGCGCGGTAAACCCTGACGAATTCTATATCTCCAAAAGATTACTTGAAAATGGCAAACCTGCGGTCATTCGCCGTAACCTCGGTAGCAAACATAAGAAAATGATTTATGGTGATGAAGGCAGCACCACTAAATCCGTAACAATCGTTGATGTCGAAAAACAAGAGCGTATGCAGTTCTCTCTATCTACTGAAGAGCTGAACTCACTTGCCAAGCAAGCGATGACGATTGAGAAGCATTATGGTCAAGCGATGGACATCGAATGGGCAAAAGACGGCGATAGCGGTGAAATCTTTATCGTCCAAGCCCGTCCTGAAACCGTTAAGAGCCGTCAAGACAGCAACGTAATGGAACGCTACATCATCGACACCACTGGTGCCAAAGTATTGTGCGAAGGTCGCTCAATTGGTCAGCGCATCGGCTCAGGTAAAGTACGTATCGTTAGCAACCTAAACGAGATGGACAAAGTAGAAGAAGGCGACGTACTGGTATCAGACATGACCGATCCTGATTGGGAACCAGTCATGAAACGTGCTTCTGCTATTATTACCAACCGTGGTGGACGTACGTGTCACGCAGCGATTATCGCCCGTGAACTTGGCGTACCAGCCATCGTTGGTTGTGGTAATGCCACTGAGTTATTGGTTGACGGTCAAGACGTAACTGCTTCTTGTGCCGAAGGTGATACTGGCTTCATCTATGAAAGTCAGATTGATTTTGAAGTACAGACCAACTCTGTTGAGTCTATGCCAGAGCTTGCCTTTAAAGTCATGATGAACGTCGGTAACCCAGACCGTGCCTTCTCATTTACCCAAATGCCAAACGAAGGTATCGGTCTTGCACGTCTTGAATTTATCATCAACCGTATGATTGGTGTGCATCCAAAAGCCTTGCTCAACATGAACAGCTTACCACGTGAAATCTCACAAGCAATCAATGAGCGTATCGCAGGTTATGCCTCACCGGTTGACTTCTATGTCGATAAATTGGTCGAAGGCATCTCAACCCTAGCCGTCGCTTTTATGGATCAGCCAGTTATCGTTCGTATGTCAGACTTTAAATCAAACGAATATGCCAACCTTTTAGGTGGTAAACTGTACGAGCCATCAGAAGAAAACCCAATGCTTGGTTTCCGTGGTGCTAGCCGTTATGTTTCTGATAATTTCCGTGACTGCTTTGAGCTTGAGTGTAAAGCCCTTAAGCGTGTCCGTGATGAAATGGGCTTGACCAACGTCGAGATTATGATTCCATTCGTCCGTACCGTTGGTGAAGCAGCTGAAGTCATCGAACTGTTGGCAAAAAATGGCCTAAAACGTGGCGAGAACGGTCTACGCGTCATCATGATGTGTGAGCTACCAACCAATGCGTTACTAGCAGAAGAATTCCTAGAGCACTTCGATGGTTTCTCAATCGGTTCAAACGACTTGACTCAGCTAACACTAGGTCTTGACCGTGACTCAGGTATCGTCTCACATCTATTTGATGAGCGTGATCCTGCCGTTAAGAAGCTATTGTCTATGGCTATTGAGGCTTGTAACAAAGCTGGTAAATACATCGGTATTTGTGGTCAGGGTCCATCAGATCATCCAGACCTTGCTTACTGGCTCATGGAACAAGGCATCAACTCAGTGTCATTGAACCCTGACTCAGTACTTGATACTTGGTTCTTCTTAGCAGGTGAAGAGACCAAATAAGCCGTAACGTTAAGTCACAACGTTAATTCACACCGGCATTTAAGATACAACTATAGCAGGGTCTATTTGAAAAATATTAAATAGGCCCTAATATTATGTATTATAAATAATGACTTAAAGACAGTTTTTAAGAGACAGTTTTTAAAAAACAGTGACTTGAGATATGACTAACTATGCAGGCAATTATGCAGATTTTCCTTGCTCGAAATAACGTACAGGCTGGTCCATACAATTTGGAGCAGCTCAACATCATGTTGGCATCTGGCGAAGTGTTGCTCGATGATTTGATCTGGCATGACGGCTTAGACCAATGGCAACGTGTAGGTAACTTGACCAACAATCAAACAGTATATAGGCCTACTAACACTAGCAACCCTGAGGTCAATGACTCTATTATCAATAACGTCACGGTCTTTCCTGAAGATAATGTCAGCAATGACCAAGATGGTAAATCAGTGTCGTTAGACAGATTGTATGGCAAGCCTGAACGCCCAAAAGCGACCGATAAAGATGTGAAAGTCGATATGGTCACCAATCGTCAGCACACGCCGCATAACAATGTGTCATTAAATAAATCTAATGCCAACAAAACGGTCTCTAGTAAAGATAAAGTCGTTGGTAATATGGTGCTTGCCCCAATTATGTCGCGAGTACTTGCGACTGCACTCAATGGTTTATTGTATTTACTGGCTATCTTTCCGCTAGTCATGGCATTAACCAAAATGGACGTCGACTATAGCAAGTTTCAAGATATCCAAAATATGGACGCAGCGTATCAATACTCAATGACGCTGATGGAGAGTCTTCCTAGTAGCATATTGATGATGTCACAAGTGATGGTCTTTGGCCTGTTTGCTCTACAATTGGTATTTATCACTTTGCGTGGTCAATCGCTAGGTAAGCTAATTACGGGTATCCGCGTGGTCGATCAAACCACCCATCGTTTACCCTCTTTTGGTAAACTCATCGGCATGCGTACCTTGCTGTTGTTCATTATTTACAACTTACTGTTCTCATTTACCAGCTTTTTAGGCTTTGTGATCATTGCTATTCATTATTATATGGCATCGAAAAGCCCTGAAAATATTGGTTGGCATGATAAACTGGCTAAAACCTTAGTGGTAAAAGCCGATAGTAGCCAGCTGGTAAAAGAACCAAAAATAAAATAGTTTATCTGTCATTCTGACTATAAATCATACCTTCTAAAATTGTAATAAAAAAGCAGCGTATTCACGTTGCCTTTTTTATTGATAGAAAGCAGTTTATTGCTTTTATATTTTATTAGCAGTGGCTTAGCGATTAACCTTTGTGTTAATGAATGAGTACTGTTATAATACGGCGCTTTATAAACTAAGCTTATTCTTCATTATTTTTATCCTATTTAATGAGTATTGGGTTTACTTTATAAATCTCCTTGCTATTAACATAGGGTTAATAGCTACTAATCCGTAAGGAGTCATAATGCGACATTACGAACTGGTGTTACTTGTACACCCAGACCAAAGCGACCAAGTGGTCGGCATGGTTGAGCGCTACATCAAGTTAGTTCAAGACAACAACGGTGTTATCCATCGTTTAGAAGATTGGGGCCGTCGTCAGTTGGCTTACCCGATCAACAAGATTCACAAAGCTCATTACGTTCTTTTCAACATTGAAACTGACGGTGAAACTTTAGCTGAACTTGAAGAATTATTCCGTTATAACGACGCGATCATTCGTAGTCTAGTTATGCGCCGTGACGAAGCTGTCACTGAAGAGTCGCAGTTAGCCAAGAATGCCGATGAAAAACGCGCACGCAAAGCAACTACTCGTCGTCCAGACAATCGTGAAAACGACGACAACGACAACAGTGAAGACTAATTAAAGGAGAATACTCATGGCACGTTTCTATCGCCGTCGCAAATTCTGCCGTTTCACTGCTGAAGGCATCACTCACATCGATTATAAAGATGTTGAATTGCTAAAACAGTACATCAGTGATAATGGTAAAATCGTACCAAGCCGCATTACCGGTACATCTACTAAATATCAGCGTCAACTGGCCACTGCTATCAAGCAAGCTCGTTACCTTTCGCTACTTCCGTATACTGACAACCATCAGTAATTTAACCGTTAACTAGGAATGACTCATGCAAATTATTTTGTTACAGCGTATCGTCAACCTTGGTAAACTCGGTGAAACTGTCGATGTGAAACCAGGTTACGGTCGTAACTTTCTTATCCCTCAGGGCAAAGCGCTACCTGCTACTGCAGCTAACATTGAAAAGTTCGAAGCACGTCGTGCCGAGCTTGAAGCTGAAGAAGCAAAAGAAGTAAGCGTTGCTCAAGAACGTGCCGATGCATTGACTGACGTTAATGTTATTATGCGCGCTAAATCAGGTGACGAAGGCAAGCTATTCGGCTCTATCGGTACTCGCGATATCGCTGAAGCATTGACGAACTCAGGTCTAGAAGTTGACCGTGCTGAAATCAAGCTACCTGAAGGTACTTTACGTCAAATTGGCGAATACAATGTTGATATTCAGCTACACCATGACGTTACCGCTAGCATCTTAGTAACCATTCTTTCAGAAGATGGTGATAACGAAGATTCAGCAGAAGAAGAAGTTGAAGACGACAACGAAGACTATTCAGAAGAGTAATTTTTGAATATCTAGAAGTAGTCTAAAAAAACCAGTAACGTCATGTTGCTGGTTTTTTTATATCTATAATTTGACAAATACTCTACCCTGTCTCTTAGGAATAGAACGTTTGAATACTATATCCGAAAACCGTTCCTTAACTAATGATTTTAACAGTAAATTGTATAGTGATATATTCCAGCAATAATTTGTAGTAAATGCCTAATAATTCCTATACTTAACAATAAGATACTACCCACAAAGTCGTCTTTATTAACCTAGTTTGAGTTGCTACCCTCCCTGTGTCTAATTTATAGATTCTTATTTTTTGATTTCTTATTTTTTGATTTCTTATTTTTTGATAACGACAGGGTACGACAACATGATAAACACTGATGATAAACTACTATGTATTCAAGGTAATGATTTTTACTCAAAAGGTGAAATCTATACCGTCGGTAGAATCGTCAATAATAAATACTTCCAGCTATTAACGGGCAGCAATGATGATCACTGGTATGCGACATTAGATAACGAAGGCATTTATGTGAGCTTTGATTCTATGACAGCAGAAGACAGCAAAGCTTGGTTTGATAAGATTGCTTAGATAGTGATTATCTTTAGATACAAACTGTATAGGAGTGTTTTGGAAAAATAGGGTCTTTCGGATTAAAACTCTAGCCGGCTACATGATTGATAATTCACGGGTCGTGGCCACTTATTGGCCAGTTTTGGTACCTCTTGGTCAGCGGCAATCATCTTGGCAGCATTTATCCAACCGGCATGACCGACCATTAAGAGGAATTTATGGTTATGTTCATAGCCACTTTCAGCTACCCTTGCATGCAACCATCGCTCAACACGGTCAAATAATTGCTGCAAACTTTCCCCTTTTGCAGGAGAGAAATTCGCAAAGTTATCGCACCAGTCATCAATTTCTTGTTTTTCAATCTGCGCCCAAGCCTGCCCATCCCAAATACCAAAATCAATCTCCGCAAGCTCCTTTGACACTCGACATTCAAAACCACGTTGCGCCAATATTTGCCCGACTCGTAGTGAGCGCTGTAATGGGCTGACCCAAATAACTTTTGGTAATCGATGCAGGCGTACAAAACGCTGAATTTTATTAGCAAGGCGCTTTAGTTTACGCCTATCAACACTGAGATCTGTCTGTCCGATACAAAACCCTTCGGCAGCAATCGGCTTAGGATGACGCCACATATGAACAATCATTAACTATTCCTATCCTTTTCTAACCTTTAAACCTTATATGAATGACACAATGGCAGCGAGTCCTACATAAATAGCGATTTCACTAAGTTGCTGCGTCGCACCCAACCCATCACCGGTATAACCATCTAAACGCCTACGTAATAATCGCCGCATATAATCTGTCGCTATCAGCGCTAATACTAATGCCAATAGCCATTGAGCAAAGCCGATCTGCTGCACCGTATAGGGAAACATAAACGTGACTAGACCAAGTGCTAATAGCAACCAACCGCTGCTATATAACCCTTGTAATGGCGTTAGCTGCTGCGCCATAGGTTTGGCCTTGGCATGCTCAATCTCACCGCCATAGGGCAGCAAAGTAAGTAAGCTAATACACAACAAGCGTGAAGCAGTGTGTCCAACAATCAAGGCAACGATAGCAACAAATAACGGCATAGAAGCCAATAAGCTGATTTTAATTAATAATGCGGATACTAAACCTAAAACACCATAAGTCCCTAGGCGCGAATCCTTCATAATCTCCAACGTACGCTCGCGAGTTAGACCACCACCCAATCCATCACAACTATCGGCAAGCCCGTCTTCGTGAAAAGCGCCCGTTAATTTAATCCCGAAAGCGGTGCTTATTACCGCTGCAACTAATGGGGTAAATAAGACACTGCCAAGCCAAAATACGCCAGCGCAAAGCAAACCGACGAGCAAACCTACTGCGGGAAAATGGCGACTACTTTCGTGCAACCATTGCGGATTATAATGGGTAAATTGTGGTACTGGCAATCGCGTTAAAAACTGGATAGCAACCAATACTAGGCGCCATTCATATTTTATAAACTCGACAATGGATGGTTTAGGTAAAGGGTTATTTGGCGATGTTGAGTGATTTTTTGATTGTGTCATCAGTTATTTTGTCCGCTAATACCTGCGTCACTAAAACTTGCCATTTCATTGATAATGGCACAAGCCGATTGCAATAGTGGATACGCTAACGCTGCACCGCTACCCTCACCTAAACGCATACCCATATTAAGTAGCGGCTCAGCGTTTAGTAATTTTAATAAATGCCCATGCCCCGGCTCGACAGAATGATGTGCAAATACAGCGTACTGTGCGACACCTGGCGCTAAACGCTCCGCCACTAATAACGCGACGCTGGCAATAAAACCATCGATTAAAAGAATACGTCGTTCACTGGCTGCCTGCACCAGCGCACCTGCCATCATAGCAATCTCTAGCCCGCCCAATGCCGCCAATGCGAGCAATGGTGAGTTTACGTCATGATGACGCTCTAATACTTGCGTCAAAATAGTTGCCTTGTGCTGTAACCCTGCATCGTCAAGACCAGTACCGCGCCCGATACAATCTTCAATGGATAAATCTCCTAATCTCGCCAACAATAAACTCGCCGCTGAGGTGTTACCAATACCCATTTCTCCAACAATCAACAAATTGCCGGGTATATCCTCCACCACTCGCTTACCACTTTCAAGCGCAGCTAAGCATTCATCTTCTGTCATCGCGGGTTCTGTTAGCGCGTCACGACTACCGCGACGGACTTTATAATCAAGCAATTTCGGATGGTTTTTAAAAGTAGAGTTGCCAAAGTCGGCATCTACCCCTGCATCAACGACCTTTAATTCAATATCATGTTGGCGTGCGAGTACATTGATAGCAGCGCCACCCTGCAAAAAGTTAATAACCATCTGCGCAGTAACAGTACTAGGGAACGCTGACGTGCCATGCTTGGTCAAACCATGGTCGGCAGCAAATACTCGGATTTGTGGCTGCTCAATATGCGGTGTGGTGGTGCCTTGAATCATACCCAGTTGCAACGCTAATGTCTCTAAACGTCCTAATGCACCAAGCGGTTTGGTTTTTTGGTCTATGATTTGCTGCAGCTGTTGACGTAAGTCGCTATTTTTTATATTGGGAATAATAGGCGCGATAAATGTGTTCAATGAATAATCCTAAACGTTATAAAAAATAGGCGTCTATGTTAGCAGATTAACCAATTTATGATGATAAGATTAAGCTAATTGAACCACCCTAACCTGAAGATTTGTA